>DJDY01000111.1:26388-37059 GCA_002435585.1 Lachnospira sp. UBA5912 | reverse complement strand
GACTTCACTAAACAGTAATTTAATTCTTCTTTCCCTTGAACTTAATCTTAATAGCCTGCTTAGCACCATAAGGAAGAATATACTTAAGCTTATCTTCACTCTTTCTCATAGTACTGCATTCTGGAAGATCTCTGTTAAGGTGTATTGCATCGAATTCACACTTCGTTGTACATATACCACAACCGATACACTTATTAGGATCTACTACTGATGCTCCACAGCCAAGACATCTTGCAGTTTCTTTCTTGACCTGTTCTTCTGTAAATGTCAGCTTTGCATCCCTGAATGACTTTTTATGATTAAACGAAGTGTCTGTTCCTGGTATCTGTCTGCTGCTGTTATCGTAACTTTCAACCTTTATATTGTTCTTATCAAGTTCTATAAAGTCTCTTCTGTTACGTCCTATAGTAAGTGAACTATGTGGTTGTACATATCTGTGGATAGATATTGCTGCCTCCTTACCTGCCGCAATGGCATCTATAGCAAATCTTGGTCCAGTGTATACATCTCCACCTATAAATATATCAGGATCAGTAGTCTGATATGTAAGCTTATCAGCCTTAACCCTTACACCATCAACTTCTACCTTGGTACCATCAAGGAGATTCCCCCATATAGTAGATTGTCCTATACTTAAGAATACATGACGGCACATTATAGTCTTAATATCGTTCTCATCATACTGAGGATTGAATCTTCCATCAGCATCCTTAACAGATATACACTTTTTAAGGACTATTCCTGTTACATGACCATTTTCTGTAAGTATTTCCTTAGGTCCCCAGCCACAATCAAGCTTAACGCCCTCTTCAAGTGCCTCTTCTACTTCCTCATCAGATGCTGGCATGCTCTTTCTGTCTTCAAGACAGAACATTGATACATTATAGTCACCTACTCTTGTGCTTGTTCTTGCAACATCAATGGCAACATTACCGCCACCGATTACAACAACATCACCTTCAAGTGGATATTCATGTGTTGTTCCTGCTTCCTTTAAGAAATCAACCGCAGATACTACTCCATCTGCATCCTCTCCAGGTATTCCTGCTTTTCTTGAGCCCTGGCATCCAATAGCTATATAGAATGCCTTATAACCATGCTTCTTTAATTCCTCTATAGTGATATCCTTGCCGACCTCAACACCCGTTTTAATATCTACACCCATCTGGCGCATAACATCTATCTCAGCCTCAACTACATCCTTTTCCAGCTTGAATGATGGAATACCATATACAAGCATACCGCCTGCTTTTTCATTTTTTTCAAATACAGTTGGCTTATAGCCTTTCTCTGCAAGATAGAACGCACATGAGAGTCCAGCAGGTCCTCCACCGATTATAGCAACCTTTTCTTCAAAATATCCCTTAGTAGATGGTACAACAGGCTTAGGTATATAACGTGTGTCGGCTTTAAGATCCTGCATAGCTATAAACTTCTTAACCTCATCAATAGCAATAGCTTCATCTATTGTTCCCCTTGTACATGCATCCTCACATCTTCTGTTACATACATGTCCGCATACTGCCGGGAATGGATTCTCTTTCTTAATAAGTGCAAGTGCATCCTGAAATCTTCCCTGTGCAGCCATCTTAAGATATCCCTGTACAGCTATATGTGCTGGACAGGCTGTCTTACATGGAGCTGTACCTGTATCATAACAATTAATCCTGTTCTTATCCCTATAGTCTTCTGACCACATATGTGGCCCCCATTTCTGCTCAGATGGAAGCGGCATCTTAGGATACTTTATCTCTCCACCATCCTTTGTACATAACTTCTGACCAAGCTTTACAGCACCTGCTGGGCAGTACTCTACGCATCTGCCACATGCCACACAGTTTTCCTTTGTAACCTTTGCCACATATGCTGAACGCGACATATTAGGTGTGTTGAATAACTGGGATGTTCTGAGTGCATAACATACATTAACATTACAGTTACATATGGCAAATATCTTATCCTGTCCATCTATGTTAGTAATCTGATGTACAAAACCATTATCTTCGGCTTTCTTAAATATCTCAAGTGCCTCTTCCTTGGTAATATATCTTCCACCCTTGCCTGTCTCGACAACATAGTCAGCCATATCACCTACTGCTATACACCAGTCAGCCGGATCATCCGCACAGCCCTCGTCATATGTCTTTCTTGACTTACGGCATGAACATGGACTTGCAGCATACTTTCCGTCATACTTATCAAGCCAGTATGATATCTTCTCAAGTGATATAGCCTGATTATTCATATCAATAGCCTTCTCTACAGGTATAACATGCATACCTATACCTGCTCCTCCTGGTGGCACCATAGGTGTTATCTTTTCAAGTGGGAGACGGCTCATACGCTCAAAAAATCTTCCCATCTCTGGATGCTCTTCAAGCACTGTTGAATTCATATTAGTAAACTCTGCACTTCCTGGAACAAACATAGGAAGAACATACTGCTTCTCATGCTGTGGATTCTCCCAGTTATACTCTAAAAGTCCATTGAAAGCCATCTGCTCAAGCTGCTTCTCAAGTTCTTTTTCTTCCATGCCTGTAATCTTAACCATCTGCTTAAGAGTTTTTGGCTTACGCACCCCCATCTTAAGTGCTATTTCTGCCTGCTCATCTGTACATATAGGCGCCAGTCCCCAGTACTCAGGACTATCTGCTGTTAATTTTTCAAAGCCTAACTTTATAGGCACCCTGTCTGTTATCATCTTGCCAAGTCTTAAGACCGGCTCTCTTACCGGAAGTTCCGGATGTGGATTCTTGAATTCTTCTTTACTCATAAATGTCCTTTCTTCCAATATCACATAATCGCAATCCTTGTAACGTGCACTTTATAGTATTGGATTTCATCTTTATTTGATCAGCTTATTATGCTTAATTATTATTGTTTAACAACCGACTTATAACTATAGCTTTATAATGTTTAGCACTACAGCAAAGCTGTTTCTATGCCTGTTTCCACTCTGTTACCTGTGTTTTAAGCCATTCTGTCCATTCTTTCATTCCCTCACCTGTTTTCGCACATATAGGTATAACCTTTGCATCATGATTTCTCATCGTAATATATTCTTTGCATTTATCAATGTCAAAATCGAAATATTGCATAACATCTATCTTGTTTATAAGAACTACATCACATACTGAAAACATAAGTGGATACTTAATTGGCTTATCATCTCCCTCTGGAACAGAAAGTATCATGACATTCTTTACCGCACCTGTATCAAACTCTGCTGGACAGACAAGATTACCAACATTCTCTAATATTACAAGATCCACATCACTTGTATCAAGTTCATCCATTCCCTGTCTTGTCATATCCGCATCCAGATGACACATACCTCCTGTATGTAACTGTATAGCCTTAGCGCCTGTATCTGCTATAGTTTTAGCATCAACATCTGAATCTATATCAGCCTCCATGACACCTATCCTGATATCATTCTTAAGCATTTCAATTGTTCTTGTCAAAGTAGTAGTTTTTCCCGAACCTGGTGATGACATCAGATTAAGCAGAAACACTCCTTTTTTCTTAAGTTCATCTCTTAAAAGGGCTGCGCGCTCATCATTACTTTCAAACACGCTTCTCTTTACTTCGATAACTCTTACATCGTTCACTATATACCTCCATATAAACTAATATTCATACCGCTGACTCACCTGCCGCGATTCATTATTGATAATTATATTCAGTTGTCGGTTAGATACTTGTATCATATTACCAGTATGTTAATTTATTGTCAATTAGAAATAAACCATTTTTATATTTTCAGTTTCCATATAGCAGCAAAAGTTATAATATATAAAGATGCCAAAAGCTATAAAACCCAATAAACATAAAATATAAAATATTAAAAGCTTTAAAGCATAATATTAAAATCATATATATCCAACATACAAGTAATCACGTAACATATTCGTAATGTTAGATATAGTATACATCTTTTCATATAAAAAAGCCAGTATATACGATATGGTTTTAATAAAATATTTTGCAGCTATCTTTTAACGCTCATACAGATAACTTCAAAATATAATATTATTTTAACCAATCAGATATACTGGCATTATGGTTATTAAGCATGCTCATCACAGCTTATATTCATATAGTATGCGAACATCATCTATACTACAGTACAGAAAGATAATTATCCATCTCTTCCGCTGTATGTTCATAATCTTTGTCCATAGCTTCTGCTATCTCACCATACAACAGCTTTCTTGCAGTAGTAAGCATTCTGCTGTCTGCCGACTTCATACGTCTTAATTCTTTAGCTCTCTCATTCTTAATGTTAAACAAGGCTCTTACAAGATGCATAAGCTGTGTAAGATCCTGTGATTTAACCATCTCATCATATTTCATAGGATGAATCTTTTCATTAAGTTCTTCATCATCCTTACAATGCTTTGCCCTGTCGATAAGCTTCTGACAACTATCCTTATCAATAATACTTCTGATCATGACTTTCGTACTGTCAACCGGCGAATATATAATCCCTTTACTGTCATATACTGGTTGAAGAAAATAATAATCCTTGTCAATACCTTTAATAGGAGGTACTCCGATATCCTCAATCTCACACACACCTACGACACCATAAACAACTTTATCACTGATTTCAAACATATCATTACACCTCTCATATGCACAACGCAAAACTTATTAAATTATCTCTTACATCCGGGTGTAATTATACAACAATTCGACATTTTTTTCAAAAAGATTTTGCAAAAAAACAAGGAAAATACAATCTAGCATACACCTGTAAGATATTGTGCTGCACCTGTAATAGCAAGCCATATGATGCAATAAAACCATAAAACAGATAACATAAAAAGCAGATTATCGTAAGGATAATTACCAATACGCATAATCTGCTTTATAATTAATCAGTTACTTATGTATTATAATCAATAAAGATCCACTTTTCCTGCAACAGTACCATTAACTACATAATAGCATGCATTATCTTCCGGTTTAAGATACATCTTAAGATCCTTTATCTCTACATTCTGACCTTTAGCATCTTCTGTTATTCTTGCAACAAGTGTTTCCTCATCCACCTGCTTGCCTTCAAACTGGAAAAACAGTTCTTTCTTAAATGCTTTCTTAGCAGTCGTTTTCCTTGAAGTATTTGCCACTGTTTTTTCAACTGCCTCTTTTTTCTTAGTCTCTGTATTTTTCTTAGCTGATGATGCTTTCTTAACTGTTGCTGTCTTTTTAACTGATGGCTTTCTGCCACGCTTCTTAGGTGCTGCTTCTTCCTTAACTGCTGTCTTAACTTCCTCTACAACTGCCTTTACTTCTTCTTTCTTTTCTTCCAATTCTGACTTTGCTTCATTAACCTTAGCAGCAATCTCTTCCTGTTTCTTTTCAACAGCTTCTTTAACTGGCTTTTTAGATGTTGTCTTAGTCGATGTTGTCTTTCTAGTTGTCTTCTTAGCCTCTTTAACCTCTGTGTTAGCAGCTGTATCATTCTTAACTGCTGATGTACTACCAAATATGTCCTCTGTTTCCACCTTAGTTCCCATGATTAAATCCTCCCTAAATCAGTCACTACATGTTAAAAAGTTTCTAATAGCATCTGTGGCTTCATTCTCATCACTTCCAGCAGCGATTACCTTAACCTCGATGCCTTCCTTCAAACCAAATGCCATAATCCCCATGAGACTCTTAGCATTGATATTTTTTCCTTCGCCCTCAATCTCAATATGACTATCAAACTTACATGCTATCTGAACAAGTTCAGCTATCGGATTCTTATGTGTCTTATCAATGTCTGCAACCTTAACTAATTCTGTCATCGTTAACATCCACCTATCTTTCATTAATTAATTACATTTGTAAAATATAACGCATACATCAGAATAAGTCAATACCTAACTTAAGTCACACAATATATTATATAATCAGACTTTATGTCATTTAACATAATATATGACATATACCAAACAACTTTTTTCTTTAATTCATGACATTATTTAATAGTTTTATCAGCATATCCCATATGATATAATTCGTCCATCTGCCCGTCAAACTTAGATGCCACTTCATAATCACCAAGTATTTTAATAAGCTGTTTTACTTTTGCATTGTCTGTCTTTATTTTATCAACATTCCCCATAACCTCATTATAAATGCTTTCAAGCTCTGTTATTTGCGTGTGCTCATTAAGCCCTTCAATATAACTTAAAAGACCTAATGAATAAGCACACTCATAATTTCCAGTCATTCCTGCATTATCATAAAGACATTTGGTAGCTATGGCAGTTTTAACAAGTTCCGTCACCATAACTAAGCATTCATCTCCTTCTTGAACGTCTGTATATAATTCTTAACCACTTCTGTATCATAGTTGTGTTCTTTCATAATTTTTATAAAATGTGAACCAACTATAGCTCCATCAATGATATCACATAAAGGTTCTACATCTTTGGCTGTTCTTATTCCGAATCCCATCATAACAGGAACAGGGCTGTTCTTTTTAACATCTGCAAGATATTCTCTTATCTTTGCATGGAAGTTAGCACCTTTTCCTGTAACTCCCATCTGTGAAACACAATATATGAAACCTCTTGCATCCTTTGTAAGCATAGGAATACGTTCTTTTGATACCGGTGATACAAGCTGTATTAATATAGGTGCATCGGATACCTTTGCAAGTGCTGCCTTTAACTCTCCCTGCTCTTCATATGGAAGATCTGGTATAATAAGTCCATCAACACCACATTCTGCACACATAGCTGCAAATGCATCTAATCCATAATGATATACTGTATTATAATACATCATGAATACAACTGGTGTACTAAGTCCTTCACCTCTTACTTTTTTCATAAGTTCAAACACCTTTGCAAGAGTTGCCCCATGCTGTATTGCCTCATATGAAGCATTCTGTATAACAGGACCATCTGCAACCGGATCAGAGAATGGAACACCTAACTCCATTATATCTATTCCAGCCTCCTGCTGTGCGTGCATAATCTTAGCTGTAGTTTCCATATCTGGAAGTCCTGCTGTTGTATATGTTATAAATGCTTTCTTACCTTCTGCCTTAAGTGCAGCCATCTTTTCTTCTATTCTATTCATTACTTGTTTGTCTCCTCTCCCTTAAGATACTTCTGTACAGTATGTACGTCCTTATCGCCACGTCCTGAAAGACACATAACTATTATCTTACCTTTATATTCACCCTGTGCCATCTTTAATACATGTGCAAGTGCATGTGCACTCTCAATTGCCGGTATTATACCTTCTTCCTTACACAACTCCATGAACGCATCCATACATTCAGAATCTGTTATAGATACATATTTTGCCCTGCCTGAATCCCTTAAGTATGCGTGTTCAGGTCCTACACCAGGATAATCAAGTCCTGCTGAAATAGAATGAGCCAGCTTTATATTACCAGCTTCATCCTGTAACAGATATGACTTCATTCCGTGTAGCACACCAGGTTCTCCAAGTGCCATTGCAGATGCATGTTTTCCTGTTTCCACACCAAGTCCGCCTGCTTCAACACCTATCAGGTCCACATCTTTATCATCTATGAAATCTGCAAACATTCCTATAGAGTTAGAGCCGCCTCCAACACACGCAACAACTGCATCTGGCAGTCTTCCTTCTTTCTCTAATATCTGTCTTCTTGCTTCTGTTGATATTATTCTCTGGAACTCTTTAACCATCTTTGGGTATGGGTGTGGTCCTACTGCAGAACCTATTACATAGAATGTATCTTCTGCCTTTTCAGCCCATGTCCTTATAGCTTCATTAGTGGCATCCTTTAATGTTGAACTTCCTGTTGTTACTGGCTGTACTTTAGCTCCAAGCAGTTCCATCTTAAACACATTAAGTGCCTGTCTTTCAATATCCTCTGCTCCCATATAGACTGTACATTCCATACCAAAAAGAGCTGCTCCTGTTGCTGTTGCAACACCATGCTGACCTGCTCCGGTTTCTGCGATTACCTTTGTTTTTCCCATCCTTTTTGCCAGAAGAATCTGTCCTATTACATTATTAATCTTGTGTGCTCCTGTATGATTAAGATCTTCTCTTTTAAGATATATTTTTGCACCATATTTGTTACTTATTTTTTCTGCATAATATAATGGGTTTTCTCTTCCTACATACTCCTTGAGATAGTACATATACTCCTTTATGAATTCAGGGTCTTTCATTGCATCATTAAATGCTGCCTCAAGCTCGTTAAGTGTGTTCATAAGTGACTCAGAAACATACTGTCCGCCAAACTGTCCGTAATATCTGTTATCCTGCATTGTTACTCCTCTTTTCTTTTATTCTTATTTTTATTCTGCCATGTCTGTACGCTATAAGACATATCGCAAAACTATTGTTTACGTATATTTTGTATAAATTTCTTTACCTTTTCTTCATCTTTTCCTTTTATCAGCACATCATCATATTCAACACCTGTGCTTATATCAACGACATCTGGCATTGTACACTCCACAGCCGCAGCAACATTGGAACTATTAAGTCCCCCCGCAAGGAACAGCTTCTTTTCCTTTAATTCAAGTTCCTTTACGCTATTCCAGTCAAACGTTTTTCCAGATCCCGGAATACCTGCATCAAGGAGAATACCAACTACTTTATCCATGCCTGCAGCCTCTGATATACTTTTTTTGATATCTTCAACATTGTTTTCACCTATATTTACAGCCCTGATTATAGGAATTCTGCTTTCATCATACACATCACTATAAAGTTCACCATGTATCTGTATGTAATCGAACCCTTTATCCTGTATTTGTTTCAGCTGTTCAACATCTGGTGAAACAGTTACTGCAACTGTTTTTATGTCTGATTTTTTCAATAAATCAACCAGTTTTCCAGCTTCTTCTATAGTTATATCTCTCTTGCTTTTAGGATAAAACACAACCATGCCGCCATAATCAGCCCCATACTTTATAAGCAATCTGGCATCTGCCTCACTTGTTATGCCACATATCTTTATCTCGGTTGCTTTCGTTTCTCCTGTCAGCTCTTCCTTTTCGCGTCCGTTATCATATACCGCTTTAAATTCTGATATAAGCTCACATGGTCTGACTGCTTCCATGAGAACTGTTCCTATAAGGAGCGCATCTGCATTACTTCTTGCAAGCATCTTTATATCAGCAGCATCTGAAACTCCGCTCTCTGACACAAGAACCTTACCAGCACTTCTCATATCATCAGTTACCATATCCGATAACTTCTTTGTTGTTTCAAGGTCAACATCAAACGTCTTAAGGTTACGATTATTAATTCCTATTATTTTAACATCAAGTGCAAGCATTCTTTTCATTTCTTCTTCATCATGCACTTCGCACAATACATCAAGTCCAAGAGCATATGCAAGATTATACAATTCTTTAAACCTGACATCATCTAGTATTGCAGCTATAAGCAATATTGCATCCGCACCTATAACCTTAGCTTCATATACCTGGTACGGATCAATTATAAAATCTTTACGGATTATAGGAAGCTCTGTCATGCTTCTTATCTGTTTAAGATATTCTGTGCTTCCATTAAAGTGATCCTCCTCTGTAAGGCATGATATTGCATCCGCACTTTCATTATATTGTCGGATTCTTTCAATAAGATTAATCTTATTATCCATCGTGCCATGACTTGGTGAAGCCTTTTTGAACTCTCCTATGATTGATAATCCGTCTTTTCTTAATGCATCATAAAAACTGTTGGTTTTTCTTGTAGATGAAAGTGCAAGTTCTTTCATCTTTTCCTCACTTATTTTTTTCTTATGTTCAGGGAGCCTTTTTAATTTATCTGCAACTATAACATCAAGTATCATGTTTTTCATTCCCTTCCGCTTTATAATCTTTTATATCTTACCATTAACAAAATTCTCTATCATTCTTTTTCCATGCTCTGTATATATGGATTCTGGATGGAACTGCAGTCCGACAACTGGATACTTCTTATGTTTTACCGCCATTATTTCACCATCATCCGTTCTTGCTATAACCTCAAGCTCATCTGGAAGTGTTTCCTCTATAATAGCCAGTGAATGGTATCTTGCAACCTTAACTGGTGAAGGTATTCCTTCAAATATACTCTTGCCTTTGTGTGTTACATCAGACTGTTTTCCATGCATCAGCTTTTTTGCATATGAAACTGTTGCTCCGAATGCCTCACCTATGCTCTGATGTCCTAAGCATATTCCAAGTATAGGCTTTTTGCCTGCGAAATGCTTTATTGCCTCAACGCTTATCCCAGCCTCCTTTGGGCTTTTAGGTCCTGGCGATATAACTATTGACTCAGGATCAAGTTCTTCGATTTCTTCTATTGTTATTTTATCATTTCTTACAACCTTTATATCATTATTAAATATTCCTATAAACTGATACAGGTTATATGTAAATGAATCATAATTATCTATTAAAAGAATCATAACTTTTCCTCCTTAACAAGTGTCTTTGCAAGTGCCATAACTTTATTGCAGCACTCCTGATATTCAAGCTCTGGTTTTGAATCCGCAACAATACCTGCTCCTGCCTGCAGATATACTTTATCACCCTTTTTAATCATAGTTCTTATTGTTATACAGAAGTTCATATTACCACCAAAATCTAGATATCCTGTAGCTCCTCCATATAATCCTCTTCTGACCGTTTCGAGCTCATCTATGATTTCCATTGCCCTTATCTTAGGTGC
>DJDY01000111.1:1456-26337 GCA_002435585.1 Lachnospira sp. UBA5912 | reverse complement strand
GTTCCTGCCGGAAGAAATGAAGACACAAGATCAAGCGGATGATATTCCCCATTCTTTCTTCCCTCTACAAGTGATACAATATGCATTACATGCGAATATCTCTGTACATTCATAAACTGTGATACGCGTACAGAACCAAGCTCACTTATCTTTCCACAATCGTTTCTTGCAAGATCTACAAGCATTACGTGTTCAGCCCTTTCTTTCTCATCTGCAAGCAGTTCTTCTTCTAACGCCATATCCTCCTCTTTTGTTTTTCCTCTTCTTCTTGTCCCTGCTATCGGACATGTATACACCTTGGAATCAGTCTGTTTTACTATCATCTCAGGTGAACTTCCTATTATCTCGAAATCACCAAAATTATAATAGTAAAGATAAGGTGATGGATTAAGTTTTCTTAGTTTTTCATATAATTCAAATCCTGTCTGTTTTGTTTCTACTGTCCACCTTTGTGACAAAACCGTCTGGAATATATGTCCATCTTTTATATACTGTTTTATCTTTTCAACTTTTCTGCCATATTCATCAAGTGTGTCTGATTTTTTCAATATTTTTCCATCAAGTTTCATGTTCACTTCTTCATCATGATACTTTTCTACGCCTGTTCTTGCCTGACTGATAAGTAATTCTGCTTCCTTTAAAGCTCTTATCTTTCCTGCTTCATTATCCTCACCAAGTACTACTGCCGTGAATGTCTCTGCTTCATGGTCAATAGCTATAAACTTTGATGCAAGCATAAGCTGTATTGTCTCTATCCCGATTTCATCAGGATTATCATCAGGAAGCTTCTCTGTATATCTTATATAATCATATCCAAGGCTTCCAACAAGACCTCCCATAAATTCAAGCTCCTTTGCATCCTTTATTATCTTGAATTCATCAAAATACTCCTTTAATCTTTCAAGTGGATTACCATGTCTTACATCTTTTGTTCCATCTGCTCTGGTAATAACAAGACTATCTTTATCTGACTGTATGATTTCTTCAGGGTCAACACCCATGAATGTATATCTTCCATTTTCTTTATCATTACTCTCCATAAGAAAGCCCTTGCGTTCTCTTCCAAGACCTTTATATAACTCTATAGCTGTTTCATCAACTATGCTGACTGTTTTTTTATAAGCCTTTAATACTCTCATGCATTCAATCCTCCAGTAAAAATGATGTCTTAAATCAAAAATGGTTAATCAGAATCCTTATCTTGCCCCTGGATACCAGAACTATTCCTGATATGCAAAAAGTCCCTGACAGGATTCTTTCCTGTCAGGGACGAATAATCAAAATATCGTGGTGCCACCCTTATTCATAAGTGTATATCTTGTAATTATATCTAGTTAATATCCAGCCTTTATGTTTTAATCTTTTAGCAATGATTACGTATCAAATACTTTAATGTATACATATCTGCATATTATATATCATACTTAAGACCGGTTATTGTGTTGCCAATAATACACTTACCTCATCTCGGATACTAATATATCCTGCCTCTATAACGTGAGGACACGTCACAAACTACTTAATCATGTTTAAATCTTTAATCTGTGCATCTCCCAAGCCCATTCCTCTAAGATTCCCATACCGGTTTTCCATCACCACCAGCTCTCTGTAATGTTCATTCATAAAGTACTATCTTGTTCATAGATTTTAATTTATTAAAATGTTGAAGTTATCATAGCACCATCATTTTAAAAGGTCAAGCATTATTTTTAATTTTATTTGTTTTTATTTATTTTTTATTGGTCATCCGCATTATCTTCTTTCCAATTCACATTGCCTCTATCATGCTTTTTATGGCTATCATTCTGTTCTCTGGCTTCTTTTCTTGTATCAGGAAGTTTTTTATATACATCTGTCTTTTTAAATTGCGAATATACATCCTCATACGCAGCTTCGAGTTCTTTCTTTGCCGGATCATCATCGCCTACACGCGACATATTAGTAAGATACATATCTGATGCCTCTTCCTTGCTTTTCGCATTCTCTAACTGTTTTTTAAAGGCTTCTCTCATTACCTGTACTCTAGCTGCTTTCGCATAGGTTACAGGGTCATTCATACGAAGATATTGCATCTCATCTTGCGTAAGCTTCTTTCCACTCTCAAGCTTCCTGTAAAGCTTCTTTACAAAATTATCTTTCTCTTTTTCTGTCATTCCTGTTGTTGGATCAAATATACTATCAACAGCTTCTTTTAATTGCAGACCTATCGTAGTAGTATCCATTCCTTTGCTTCCTGCATTATACGAATTGGCATCAGTCCGTCTATTAGATGTATCGGTATTATCTGCATTCTTTGTATTTGTGTTTTTACCTTCCATTCTATATTTACTGAATATATTACTAGCTGTTCTCATCATCTTGCTTTGATTCTGTATGCCATTCATATACAGAATATTCCTGCAGCTGTTCACTGCACTGCTATACGCTTTTTCCTGTGTATTCATACATTCTCTCCATTCTTCATCTCGTTGTAATACTGACCTTATTATTTAATATCCGTAACGCATATTATCAGTAATTATCATTAAAATGTCTGTTTAATAACAGCCTGAATTTAATGTAATTACAAAAGGCTACGAAAAACAGCAACCATCAATAACCCGATTACCGCTCTCCGTAGCCTTATCTTTTTACATCCATGTATTATATATATCGTTTAAATACACATTTTCTTAACCTCAATATTCCAACAACGTAACATTTTCACGAATTTAAGGTTTTAGATTACAGCATTTTAAATAATTTTATCCAATTCATCAAACGAATCTATTTTTGCTATATAATCATTATCATCAACTTTTCCAAAACCATATCCTGCATATATAAAATCAATTCCTGCATCCTTTGCTGACTGTGCATCGCCCGCCGTATCTCCCACATATACAGGTTTTTTAAGATTATTTCTTTCTATAAGAATCTTATTGCTCACACCTTTAGGTGCTCTTGTTCTTCCCCAGCACTCAGTGTCTTCAAACATATCTGTAAAATGATGTGCCTGTATAAATGCTTCTATATACCCATCCTGACAGTTACTTACTATAAACAGCCTGTATCTTGTTTTAAGTTGTTTTAAAGTTTCCTGCAGCTTTGGAAAAAGAACGCCACCTGTTTTTTTCAGATAATCATTCTCAAACACACACAGCTCATCCATAAGTGCATTTCTTACTTTGCTTTCTTCCCCAGGAAAAAGCTTAGCTGCTATATCGTACATGGGAAGACCCATACATTCTCCAAGTTCTTCTACTGTTATTGGCTCTCTTACTATCTCTTTATGTCTTTCAAGTATGATATTCCATGCCTCACATATAGAGCTTGACGAATCCCATAAAGTTCCATCAAGATCGAATATTATACTGTCATATCTATCTTTTATATTCATAATATTCCTCATTTCTCCGCACGTTTTCATACTAATCTGCATCCTGCAGGCATCTGTCAAGTTCTGCTATTATACCTTCAAGCTGCTGCTCGTTAGTTATATCATATACTATCATAAAACAATCCTTTGCAAGCCTGTATTCTTTATCCTGCAGCATAAGCTCACCAACTCTGTATATTATGCCTATAGTTTTTGAATCTGGTCCTGGTTCTACATGTTCTTTGTCAAACATATCCTGCATCTGTTTTATTGTATATTCATTGGCTGCTGTTTTACCTGCGCTTTCTTTTTCACCAGATTTATCAGCTGCCGCAAGCGCATTCTTAATATATTCAAGTTCTGAATCTGCATTATCAGTATGGTAGTATATATTGCTATATGTATAACAGGCAGCTGCCATATCCGTATTGTACGATGAAAGATAATAAAATCCCATATTTCTATAGAATCGTGCCATAGTTGCTCTTGTACAGCAGAATCTATATGCCTGTTTTGTAACATCAAGATATCTTGTTATCATATTAAGATACTTATAACACTCTGCAAGTCCAAGATACGAATCAAGATCAGCCGGATTCCAGCATAAGGCATTCTTATATGCATCCTCTGCTCTTTTATACTTCTGCAGCTTCACACAAAGCTCAGCATATGTTCTGTAATATTCTGCTATTGGAAGCTCCGGCATTTTCACATCCGTATCTGGTTCAAAATAACATGCATATATATAATATTCCATTATATGATTAATACACAGCCATATCTGCCCTGTACCATCAGATCTTTTAACAACAAGATCTTTATCTATCATTCCGGCTTTTCTTACACCTTTATATTCCTCTTCTATAACCTGAAGAACATTTCCAAGTATATCCGCAGCCTTGTCATAATTACCTGCCTTAAACACTTCCTCGTAATCGCCATACTTATCTTTAAGTTCATTAAGTTTATTGTAATCCATGAAAACCAATTGCCCTTTCATTATCAGCACTTTTTTTGTTTTTACTATGTTTTTTACTCCTTGTACCAGAATTATCATCTGATTCTATTGCTACAGAAGCCTGTGTATTTTTCCTGTTCTGATATCCTGCTGTAAGAACTGCCATACTCCTTTTAGGTATTATGACTTTTCTTTTCTTGTCATCTATATATACACTTTGTTTATCATCATCCGACATAGCTATAACCTTAAAGCCATTCTTTCCTTCAACCTTTGGAAGCGCAAGGGAATAGCTCTCCCAATGCATATTATATGCAATATATATAAGCTGTCTGGAATCTTTATCTGCATATGTATCTGAATACATTATCCCTATCTGTCTGCAATAATTATCCATATCTGCATACCATGCATTAAAGCCATGAAACGATACATCAGGATATCCATAAGATAAACTGTCACTCTGGGTAAGCCTGTATCTGCTATGGAGTATTCCATACTTCTTACGTATGCATATCAGCTGCTTTGTCCATTTAAGTACTTCCATTGCATCATTATTGTTCTTCCAGTTTACCCATGATGTTTCATTGTCTATGCAATACGGATTATTATTACCATTCTGGCTGTTTGTAAACTCATCTCCAGCGAGTATGAGTGGTGTTCCCTGCGCAAGCAGAATCATGGCAAGTGCATTTTTTATCTGTCTGACTCTTAACTGCCTTACCTTTAGCTTTCTTGTTGCTCCCTCTTCCCCACAATTCCAGCTATAGTTAAAGTTTTCACCATCTCTGTTATTCTCACCATTTTCTTCATTATGTTTTCTGTCGTAACTGACAAGATCATACAGAGTAAAGCCATTATTGGTTGTAACATAGTTGATTATTGCTGCATTATCAGGATTATTAAGCTGCATATTGGCAAATGACATCAGCATATTCTCATCACCTTTAAGATATCTCCTGACGATATTCTGCACATCATTATTATAGCTTGCCATATGCTTACATACACCCTTGCTTTTATTCCAGCTTACAGTCATAATCTTTGTATCGGCAAGCTGTTCATCATAAGCAAGCGCATCAAGTGATACTTCATCACAATATACATGAAGTCCGTCTATATGATATTCCCTTACCCAGTATCTTGCACATTCTGTTATATAAGCTGTTGTTACGTCTTTAAAAAAGAATTCCATTACAACTTCTATACCCATACTATGAAGACACTTAACCATATCCTTAAACTCTGTAGTATAATCAACATATTTTCTCTCTTTTCCTATTGACCTGGCGCTAAAAGAGGATTTGGGTGCAAAATAAAATCCGTTGGTATAACCCCAGCAATTAAGCTTTGCCGTCTCTGCCGTTATATTCTGCCTGATATTGCTATTCTGTATATACCTGTATCGTGATATTGTATCCTTATCTGCAAACTGCATAAACCTTCCAGCTTCATCATATTCGTATGCAGGCATAAGCTCTATGGTTGTCACGCCAAGCTCTTTTAAATATCCAGCTTTTTCTATTATTCCGGCAAATGTACCTTTATCCTTTACCTTTGACGTTTTACTTTTAGTAAATCCACGTACATTAAGCTTGTACATGATACACTCATCATATGGAATATGTAAGGGCTTATCATTCTCCCAGTCATAATCAGTAAGTTTTACCGGACTTACATATAAAGCATCTTCTGATTTTATGCCAAAAACCTGACATCCTGTCAGTGCCCTTGCGTATGGATCAACTATGTATTCGGTATCTTCTTTGAAACAATAAAAGCAATCATCAAGATCAATATCCGTAATGAATAACGAATAAACCATTCCCATGCTTTTCTTTAGTTCCAGTTCATATGCTGGTTTTACCGCATTTTTTTCAAAGATACACACATACACCGTTATATCTTTATGTAACACAGCATTTCTGCTTGCGTATGCAAAATTATATCCACCATTTACTATATTGCAACCCATAATACACGGGTTACCGATTTCATATTGCATAAACTCCTCCTACCTTCTGTCAAAGAAAATGTAGTTATATATCATAATAAATCCTACCTCTATGTATGCTTTTCATACTAAACCTGTGAGGTCAAATTCTGGAATAAAACTTTCTTTTGCAGTATCGCCCTCCTGTATAAAACCATTGGTAATACCTATATCTATAGCATAATCAACAACCTTATTATACTCTTTATCCGTAACTTTTCTGTACAACTCTCTGTATTTCTTAACATGTTCAAGCGGTGTGTATTGATTCATAATACTAATATATATATCATCCTTATATGTATCATACAAATAGCGTATAACTGAATTGGAATCTTTAATACAGCCTGGCAGTATAAGGTGTCTTACTATTACACCTTTTTTCATTATCCCATCTTCCACATACCCACTCTTTACCAGTTCATCATCTTCTTCATACATAGATGGGCTTCCTGTCTGCCTTACCATCTCCTGTAATGCTTTCTTAGCTACATCAGGATAGTCATATGCATGTGAATATTTCTGTGCAAGCTGACCGTCTGCATACTTAAAATCTGGAAGATACACATCAACAAGCCCTTCCATTCTTTTAAGTGTTTCTATATTCTCATATGAACTTGTATTATATACAACAGGTATCTTAAGCCCGTTATTCTTGGCTTTTATAAGTGCCTGCGCTATCTGTGGCACATAATGTGTAGGTGTGACAAGATTGATGTTATTAGCATGTTTATCTTGTAATCTTAACATAATATCTGCCAGTTCGTCCACTGTTATATATTTTCCAACTGCTGCGGCAGCTATCTTGTAATTCTGGCAATATACGCATCTTAATGTACAACCGCTAAAAAACACAGCTCCGCTCCCATGCTCTCCCGATATACAGGGCTCCTCCCACATATGAAGTGCCGCCCTTGCAACCTTTATCTTATCTGGCATCAGACAATAGCCAGTCCCCGTATGCCTGTTTACATGGCACATACGGGGACATAAATCACACAATTTATTATCAACAGTATTTTTATTTTCTATGTTCATTTATTATTTCTCCGCATCATATTTTTCAGCCTGTCGAAAGCTTCCTTTATCCCGCCGACTTCATCTATAAGCCCAATATCAACGGCTTCTTTTCCCACAAGTATTGTCCCTAGATCCTTTGTCAGCATTCTGGTGTTCATCATCATAGCTTCTATATCATCAGCACTTACATCACTATGTCCTGCTATAAAAGATACTATTCTTTTCTGTATTCTCTCAAAATAATCATAAGTCTGCCTTGCCCCTATAATATTTCCATTCATACGTACCGGATGTATTATCATAGTTGCTGTTGGCACTATAAATGAATAATCCGTACTGACAGCAAGCGGAACTGCTATACTATGTGAATCCCCGATAACAAGTGAAACAGTTGGTTTACTCATAGAAGCTATCATCTCGGCAAGTGCAAGACCAGCACTTACATCACCGCCAACCGTATTCATAAGAAACAATACACCATTTATACCATCATCATCTTCGATAGCTGCCAGCTGCGGTAATATATGCTCATACTTAGTAGTTTTGCTTGTTGCTGGCAGATTATCATGCCCCTCTATCTCACCTATTATAGTTATGAGTTTTATATTTCTACCGCTATCATCATCCTTAAGTATTACCTGACCATCACACATATCAGCATCACTATCCTGATTGTCATTATCAATGGCATTATCATCATGTTTTTTGATATCTGTTTCTTCTTTGTTCTTTAAGGATTCTGTATTCTCTTTATTACGAACATTCTGCGCATTATTGCCTGACAACTTTTTTTCTTTATCATAACCAGTATAATCAATAGAACTACCATTGCTCATATACATGCTCCATCCTTTAATCACATCCTGGCATAACACATATAAGTCTTGTGCCACAAATATGATTATACTTATTTACACTTTATAATCTGCCAATATCCGCAATATTATTCATTATACTTATACCAATTATTTTATTCCTGATTTCCCATACTTTCTGGCGCACGTTCTATCATATGCAGAAGCTGTTTAAATATATCGTCATTATTAAGAACGATTATACATAACTGTTCTCGGGCTCTTGTAACAACCTGATAGAAAAATTTTTCAAGTATATCATCATTGTTACCATCATAATCTGCACATAATTCACCATATTCATTGTATTTGAATTTTGCATCTATAACCGTCAACACTTTATCAAACTCTTTACCTATAACTTTATATGTGTTGAATTTTCTTGTTTTATATTTATCATTAACATTTTTATACGATTTCTCATAATCTATATATATGTATTGCTTAGCCTTATAATATGCTTTGAGTTTCTTAAATTCGTTAATGCTGTTAGCATAACATATGGTGACACAGTCATACTTATAACCTCTGCCTCTCTTTGTAAGGTCAAACATATTTCTGATAAACTCTGATAACTCCGGATTCGTCCTTATCCTGTCAGAAAGGAAATACTTCTCGTCTGCCATAGCTTCTATTCTTTTATCCATAGCTCTCTGCTGCTCATGACGTGATAATATCTGTTCACAGTCATAAAACATAACCACCCTCGTATCAACAGATGTTTCATTACCAGAACTTACTGCACTTGCTGTGATCCACTCAAACTGGTCATCGTGCATACGTTGTGTTTCATCTACAAGTATATATGTGTATCCTTTGAGCATATCCTCATTTACAAGATCCCTGGAGGTTATTATATCTGTGCAGGAAATAGCCCGTTCGAGTATGTCTATATTAGGTGTACGTCTTCCGAAATGTATCACACATTTTCGTACATCCTCTGGAAGCTTTCTTACTGTATCATACAAAAGAAGAGTTTTTCCTGTACCCGCTTCGCCCTTTATGGAATAATATCTTTTATCATCTTTTCTTAACAGTCCGGCAAGCAGCTTCCTGCTCATTGCCTCCTGCTGGTTAGTCAGGAAATACTGGTGTTTAGCAAACCTTTCCGGTGAATTAACTGGTGATATAAGATAATCTTTGGCTTTAAAAAGGCTCTCTATATTGTTTTTCATGCATTTTTTAAAGCCATTAACATCCTCTGCCACACTTTCAAAATCCGATATGTGAAGCTCATTATCTTCACCAAGTTTATATACCATATTGGTATCAAGAACATATGTATAAGAAATAATGTCTGTTGTAACCGGATTAAGATAGTATCTATTTCTTACAAGCTGCTGTTTTATCCTATCTTCACCCACATCTTCACTTTTTAATTCAATGTTTAATATTTTTTTATGGTTTGATGCTACCTTAAGCAAATCAAACTCTTTGCTGATATGCGCTATGGTATATGAATAGAAAAAATCATCAAAACCTGTTATCTGTACACCAGCTTTCATAAGCTTTGTTACCAGCTGTACCAATGATTCTTTTTCCCTTATCTTTGTTCTCTGGAAATCTTTTCTTCCTGACATAATATATTCATATTCCGCAAATCTGTCATTATCATTAATTCTTGTTAATGTATAAAGATTAATTGAATTCACTGTCAAACCTCCGCATATCATTGTTACATTGCATCATATTAATTATAAGATATGTCCTTTATAACTATTACCCATAAGCTCCAATATCAAAAAGACTTGTTATAAAACATATAATATACAGCTTTTCAAAGACGGACTATCGTGTTTATACCAATCGCTTTCACGTCTTTAAATATATATTATATATTCTAAACAAGTCTTATTACAATATATTATTCCTGTTAAGCTCTATATCCATGTGGATTGTGGCTCTGCCAATTCCATGAATCCCTGCACATATCCTCAAGATTCTTAGTTGCTTCCCAGCCAAGTACTTCTTTAGCCTTGGTTGCATCAGCCCACGAATCTGGAAGGTCTCCAGGACGTCTGTCACCTATCTTGTAATTAAGCTTAACACCTGTAGATTTCTCAAAGGCATTGACAATCTCAAGTACACTGTATGGTGTTCCTGTTCCCAGGTTGAATATCTCAACACCCTTGTGTGAATCGGCATACTCAACAGCCTTAACATGTCCACACGCAAGGTCTACTACATGTATATAATCTCTTCTGCATGTTCCATCCGGAGTTGGATAATCCCCACCAAATATAGTAAGCTGCTCTCTTACACCAGCTGCAACCTGTGAAACATAAGGCATAAGATTGTTAGGAATACCCTGTGGATCTTCCCCTATTTTACCTGATGCATGTGCACCTATTGGATTGAAATACCTTAACAGAACAACTGTAAGCTCTGGATCTGCCTTAGCACAATCTGTAAGTATCTGTTCCATCATTGACTTAGTCCATCCATATGGATTAGAACACTCTCCTTTAGGCATAGTTTCCACGTAAGGTGGCTTCTGGTCTCCATATACTGTTGCAGAAGACGAAAATACTATTTTAGTAACTCCTGCTTCTTTCATACATTCAATAAGTGAAAGAGTTGTATCGATATTGTTGCGGTAATATTTAGCTGGAAGTCTTGTTGACTCTCCAACTGCCTTAAGTCCTGCAAAATGTATCACACAATCAATATTATTTTCTGCAAATATTTTACGTAATGCATCCTTATCCTTAACATCTGCTTCATAAGAAACTATATTCTTCCCTGTGATTTCTTCAACTCTTTTTATTGATTCCGGACAACTGTTACTATAATCATCAACAATAACAACATCATGTCCAGCATTAATAAGTTCAACTGCTGTATGCGAACCTATATAACCTGCTCCTCCTGCTAATAAAACTACCATATCATCCTCCACATATACTTTAATATTCTTTTCTTTAAGGCCTCGTGTAATTAATCTTATCAGAATTCAATTCCATTAACCTTAAGAAGCTCTCTTGCGCTTTCAATCGAATCCTTACCTGTCTTATTCTTTATAGGTGCAAACTCGTAACTTCTCTCTACTTCGTAAGGAACACAGTTGTCCATCATCTCTACCATATCAAGAACAAGTGTTTCAAACTTATATCCATTAGGTGTTTCCGGTTTAATGTAATTATCATTCTCATCTATATATGGAATCTTCTTCTCAACAATATGTAATGGAAGATTTCTGTTAGATATCTCTACAAGTTTTTTGAAGCTGAAAAGATAATTAAGTATAACACCTAAACCATAAGTAAGCTCACCATCTTCTCTTCTCATGTTGGCAAGTTCTTCTGACATCTCATAATATTCTATAATAGATGGATGTCCGTTAACCTTACACATAACGCCAACCTTCTCTGATGGCTCGCACTTTCTTACTACCTTTGCACCGCATTCAGCACCTGAAAGCATCGTAGCACCTACAAATGCCGGATCAGCTATTCTTTGTAAGATATTATCTACTGCAAAAACATTAACCAGTTCAACACCCTTAGCTTCCATATCTTTGTCAAGACCTGCTGCCATTAAAGATAAGAACCATCCACCATTACCATTAGGTGACATAGCAAGACTGTCCCTGCTTTCCATATACAGCTTTCCATTATAATCAACAGATGGAACCATACTCTGTACAAAGAACTTTACATAATCTTTGTTATATCCGAAATAATTATGTTCCTCAAAGAACTCTACTGTGTCTTTATTGTTCTTATCACTTGTCATGATATAAAGCGGTACCCATGCACCTGTCTGGTTAACAACATCCATAAGGTTATTGACAAGCTGTCCAAAAAGGAATAAATCCTTATTAATTCCAACATTAAGGGTTCCCTTTGGCTTATCAAGGCCTAATCTTGTTCCCTGTCCACCGGCAAGAAGAACTGCTGCCACCTTGCCATTTTTTATAGCCTCAACTCCCTTTGCCATATATTTTTCCTTATTTTTCTTTATATCATTAATCTCTACAGCTTCCAATGGCTCAACTTTCTTTTCTTCGCCACTATTTTCTGTCTTATTGTTAATGCTTTCTACAACATTCCAGTCAATCATGGAAATCTGTGCTATAAGCTTCTTTGCTGCATCATCCCCCAATGCCTCAAGTCTCTTAATAACATGTTCCTGATTGTGTTCTTTTAAAATACTAATTGCTTCCTGCTTATTCATATTTTTCTCCTAATAGTTATTTTGCTGGTATATTATACATCCTTTTTATGACGATAACAATATTATCCATATTAATCATCAATGATTAATCCATATTGACATTAACTTAAAACCAACTTATAGAATACTATGCCTGCCTTCCTGCATTAACCATATCAACCATTGCTTCCATTGCATACAGATATCCCTTTAAGCCTAATCCTACTACCTGTCCGTTGCATACAGGTACGGTAACTGATGTATGTCTGAATTCTTCCCTTGTGTGAACATTGGAAATATGTACTTCTATCTTAGGAATAGCTGATATAGAAGCAAGTGCATCACGTACTGCATAACTATAATGCGTAAATGCACCTGGATTAATAATTATACCATCAACATCCGCATAATATGCTTCCTGTATCTTGTCTATAATGGCACCCTCGTGATTGCTCTGAAACACCTCTGCTTCAACGCCAAGTTCGTCGGCCTTATCATGTATCATCTTTACAAGTGTCTCATAATTATCCGTACCATATATGCCTTTTTCCCTTATTCCAAGAAAATTAATATTAGGTCCATTAATTACTAATAATTTCATATTCAATCCTCATTTCTGTGCATTCTCATTTTCTGCCACATATTTTAATATTTCATCGTACATACGCTCAAATGATTTATTTTCTGTATTAATAATAATATCAGCAGCATCAATATATATATCTTCTCTCTGCTGCATAAGGGTATGTATCTTTTCTTTAAGATTGCCACCTTTAAGAAGTGGTCTTGTGTTATCTTTGTTTAGTCTTTTACACAATTCATCTTCCGAGGCTTTAAGATATACAACCATTCCAATATCCCTTAAAATATCCCTGTTTATTTTTCTTAAAGGCAGTCCGCCGCCAACTGAAACAACACTTTTTTCTAATGAAGCGGCATATTCTTTAACAGCTTCTGTCTCCATATCCCTGAAGGCTTCTTCACCCTTTGTTGCAAATATATCGTTAATAGTTGTGTTCTCTTTGTTTTCGATATACTCATCTGTATCGCAGAATGTGTATTCATGCTTTCTTGATATCCATTTTCCAAAGGTTGTTTTACCACTTCCCATAAATCCTATAAGGACAATGTTATTATTCAATTCCAAGTTCCTCTTTCATTTTTTTATATACTATATCTGCATCCTCACCTGATATAACAGTATCATTCCACAGCTCATATGCAGCCACTCCCTGATATAAAAGCATCTTAAGTCCGTTAAAGGCTGGCTTTCCGGCCTTCATACACAGCTTCATAAACCTGGTTGTTGATGGATTATAGATTATATCAACTCCAACTCCTAGTTTTTCATAGAAATCTTCATCTGATATAACTGTTTTATCCACATCCGGGTATAATCCCACGCTCGTTGTCTGTATTGCAATGTAACCTGTGCCATCAAGCTTCTTATAATCATCTATATGCATCGGTATAACACATTCTCTTTTAAAGTAACTATTAACTGCTTCTGCTATATTCTGTGCTTTTTCTATGGTTCTGTTTAACATATATACACTGGCTGCACCCTTTTGCGCACATAAAAAGGCTATGGCTCTTGCCGCACCTCCTGCACCAAGTATTATGCAGCGGCTATCCTTTAACTGTATGTTTTCATCATCGAGTTCTCTGCCAAGTCCAAGTATATCTGTATTATATCCTTTATATCCGCCATCCACTCTTACAAGTGTATTGACCGCACCTATAGCCTTTGCTAGTGGTTCTATATCAACAATCGCATCCATTACACTCTGTTTATGAGGTACTGTTACATTAAGTCCAAGAATATCAAGTGCATAAGCACCTTCAACTGCCTTTATCACATTATCTTTCTCAACTTTAAATGTTGTATATACCATATTAGTCTTAGTTATATCTGCCAGAGTATTATGAATGACCGGCGAAATCGAATGTCCTACAGGATTACCTATAAGACCACATACTCTTGTTGTTCCTTTAATCTCCATCATTTTACTTCCTTAGCTTATATTATATATCAATCTGACATATGTCAGATTAATTATTTTCTGTTAATCTTTATATATTTATTATTTCTTTTTTTATAAAAGAAAAGTACAATCCACTCCAGCCTTCTTTTCAATATTATCTGTATTTCCTCATGTTTGTCTATCGGTTTTACAAGTATAGACATTATTCCTGCCCTGTTAGCGCCCCATACATCTGTGAACAGCTGGTCTCCCACAAAAAATGTGTTGTCTTTATCTGTATGCATATATTTCATAGCTTTTATATAATTCTTTGGTGAAGGTTTATCTGCTTTGCTTACGTACTTGGAATTCACTTCATCAGCAAGTGGTTTAACTCTGTGCTCTTTGTTGTTTGATATGATACATGTATCATATCCTATGCTTTTTAGCTGTTCAAACAACTTCTTAGCCCTTGATGTCACCGGTGCGCCATGTTCAACAAGTGTGTTGTCAACATCAAATATAATTCCCCGGTATCCTTTTTCATACAGACCTTTATAATCTATATTATATGCTGAGTCTATATACATATCGGGATAAAATCTTTTAAACATATATATTCTTTCCTCTCATTCTTCCAAGTGTCTTTTTGTTTTTAATATGTCATTTGACACTATCCAATCTGCACCATATGATAACTCAAAAATGTTATAATATTATAACAAAGCTGTTTATTTTATTCATATAATTCATGTCATAGCTGCCTTGTTAATTATTAAGGATTTTCTTTATTTCATCCATAAATGTGTTAACATCCTTAAACTCCCTATATACAGATGCGAATCTGACATATGCCACTTCATCAACATTTTTAAGTTTATCCATAACTATGGAACCTATGGTAGTTGTCGGTATTTCTTTTTCTCCCATGTTAAATATCTGACTTTCTATGTCATCTACCATTTCGTTTATACGTGCCATTGACACTGGTCTTTTATGACACGATCTAACGATACCCGCAATAATCTTTTCTCTATCGTATGATTCCCTGTTGTTGTCTTTCTTTACAACAATAAGTGGCAATGTTTCAATCTTTTCATACGTTGTGAATCTTTTACCACACTCATCGCATTGTCTTCTTCTTCTGATTGAACTATCATCTGTAGGTCTTGAATCAATAACCCTGGTATTTTCTTTTCCACAATAAGGACATTTCATAGCAGCGCAACCTCCTTAACAGCCAGCTTTTCACTCATATATCCGTCACTTTAATCGTAATACATATAATTAGAGTAATTATATCTTAGTACAACAATTATGTCAAAAAATTATATTTCTTTTCAAACCTTTTAAACAGCCTCGTATAAAATTTATCCAGATGGCAATGATTTTACTATAAGCGGACAAATCATGATTTCTGTTTACACATTTTAACTGGCTGAAATGTCCGCAGAGTCTTTAGGAGGAATGTTAATGGCAGGTATAAGAGTTACTATATGCGGAGTGAATACTAAAGAATTACCATTACTTAACGCTAAAGAAAAAAAGGAGCTTCTAACCAGAATAAAAGCAGATGATAACAACGCACGTGAAGAATTCATAAAAGGTAATCTAAGACTCGTCTTAAGCATTGTGGGAAGATTTTCAAACAGTAATGAAAATATGGATGATTTGTTTCAGATTGGATGCATTGGTCTAATAAAAGCTATTGATAATTTTGACTTAGAACAGGGGGTACAATTCTCAACCTATGCTGTTCCCATGATAATTGGCGAGATTAAAAGATATCTTAGAGATAACAGTGCAATAAGGGTAAGCCGCAGTCTTAAAGATATGGCATACAAAGCTATATATACCAAAGAACAGCTTTTAAAGAAAAATCAGCACGAACCGACTATATCAGAAATCGCTAATGAGATAGGTGTTGCCAAAGAAGATATAGTTATTGCACTTGAAGCCGTTTCTCCAACGGTTTCTTTATATGAACCGGTATTTAACGAAGGGCAGGATACGCTTTATGTTATAGACCAGATAAAAGATGCAAAAAGCAAAGAAGATAGCTGGGTAACGCATCTGGCACTCGATGATGCTTACCAGAAACTTGACAGCAGGGAAAAGCAGATTATTAAAATGCGATTCTATGAATATAAAACACAAATGGAAATTGCTTCTGAAATAGGAATATCCCAGGCCCAGGTCAGCAGACTTGAAAAATGCGCATTAAGACATATGAAAAAATATATATCACAGGATTAACACTTTACCATTTCCTGTAGAATGAAATTAACCTTATAAACATCATCTGTTTGCATATTATTTATATTTAAACCTAACAAGAGCGTAATAAGTAATAACAGCATTACATTTATTACGCTCTTTATATCAGTATTTTTTAAGTTCACATAAAAACTTATCTTCTATAATTTTTCTTATAAAAGCGGCATCTTTATTTTCTATCCTGGTATAATTAATAAATCCACCAGCCATATGTTCATGACCACCGCCATTACCAATCTGCTTAAGTGCATTGTTGGATATAGTTCCCGCATCATATACACCACTGCTTCTGATTGATAGTTTTACTCCTTCTTCCTTGGCCGAATAAGCTACTGCAAAGTCAATACCATCAAGCGACATTATAAAATCACATATAGATGCTATAAGTGCTTCCTGGCAGTTATCCCCGGTGCTTGCAAAACATGCATCCTTGTGTACATCAAGATTGGCGATTGCATATGCATACGCCTTAAGGTCATCATACTGTCTGACACTTGTATCAAGTTTGTTAAGCACTTTATGGTCTGCAATGTTATATAACTTATAGAACATATCAAGATCCAGCTGGGTTACTCCCCTTTTCATATCTGCTGTGTCCACCTTTATTCCATATAACAATGCTGTTGCCATATGCATATCTATATCTACGTTATTTTCAATATAGTAAGAAGCTATTATTGATGCACATGCACCGACTTCTGGCCTGATATCTGAAAATACATATTTGTTAACGTTATATATAGGATGATGATCTATACATATTGTTTTATCCGAATGTGTATCTACAATATTTGCATTACCCTTCTGTGCATCAACTATGATTACCTCTCTGTCAGAATCAAGTTCCTCTGCACAGTTAATCTCAAGTATATCAATATTCAAAAGAGATACCATCTTGGATGTTACCGTCTTTTCTATACTTCCTTTATACACTATCTCTGCATCAATCCCCTCTGCACCGAGCAGTTTCTTCATACCATATGCACTTGCTATGGCATCCGGATCTGGGAAATTATGCATCTGGACATATACACTCTTACCTTTGATATAGGACAATATCTCATCTAACTTTGTCATTCAGCTTCCTCTTCTAATGTAATATTATGTCTGATTTGCTCACGAATCCGTGCTTCGCACTCTTTTATTCTGCTTCGCAGAATTATTCGTTCGCCGCTTCCTTTTTCCTTGTGTCCCTTACATTATATACTGTAATTTGGTATTTGCAATATTTAATTGTTACTATACACATTTTATTGGTGTGTGCATAAATTATAGTAAGATTTTATATGTCGGAGGCAATCTTGGATAATTTTTGCGATATTACAGCTGATAATAACAGCTTAGAACCTCTTCTTTCGCTTAGAAACGTATCCTATTCTTACAATACTCCAAAGGATGAAATACCTGCTCTTAAAGATATCTGCCTGGATATTGCACCCGGCGCTTTTATATCTGTTGTTGGTCCTTCAGGATGTGGTAAATCCACTCTGCTTTCTATAATATGCGGTTTAATCAAGCCTGATAAAGGGGAGATTGTATCATCTGTATACAACAAGGATAATGATTCTTATACAAGGTATATTGGCTTTATGCCACAAAAAGACACACTTTTTGAATGGCGTAACATATATAATAATGTAACTCTTGGACTTGAAATCAATCATTTAAAAGATGCAGCCCACCTTGCCAATGTCGATAATATGCTTAAGGAATATGGATTATATCAGTTCAGGCATGTTTATCCTGATGAGCTGTCAGGGGGAATGCGGCAGCGCGCAGCACTAATAAGAACACTTGCACTTAATCCTGATATTCTTCTTCTTGACGAACCATTCTCTGCTCTTGATTATCAGACACGCCTTGAAGTTTCAGATGATATCGGTGGAATCATAAAAGAACAGAAAAAAACTGCCATACTCGTCACCCATGACATCGCAGAAGCTATATCCATGGGGGACTCTGTTGTTATTCTCTCACATCGCCCAGCTAGCATCAAAAAAATCATAGATATCAAATTTTCCATAAATGACCGGACACCTTTTACTTCACGCCAGGCTCCTGAATTTGCAGGATATTTTAACAGTATATGGGAGGAAATTCAATGATTAAAACTAAAAAAACTACATGCACAAGCTCACAACGAAGAATATACCTAAGCAACCTTAGACACTATCATGTAACAATAACAATTTTACGTTTTCTTATACTTATAATATTTATTGCCGTCTGGGAAATCTCTACAAGAACTGGTACACTTAATCCGTTCATATTCAGCTCACCTTCAAGAATATATAATACGTTTATATATATGGCTAAAGATGGAAGTATATTTATGCATATCTGGACTACTCTTTTTGAAACCTTTTTGTCTTTCTTTCTAATAATTATTGTTGGTCTTGGATGTGCAATTCTTTTATGGTTATGGCGTGGTCTTTCAGATTGCCTTGAGCCATACCTGATTATTCTTAACAGCCTGCCCAAATCTGCGCTGGCCCCTATGATCATAGTATGGCTTGGAAATAATATGAAAGCAATCATCATCACAGCAATATCCGTTGCAATATTCGGAATGATAATAAACATATATACAGGTTTCCTTGAAATCGACAAGGATAAGATTACTCTTATAAAAACCCTTGGCGGTACAAGAAAAGATATACTTACCAAACTTATACTACCAGGCTCTAAAAAAATCATAATAAGTAATACAAAGGTTAATATAGGTCTTTGTCTTGTTGGTGTTATTATTGGTGAATTTCTTGCTGCAAACCGCGGTCTTGGATATCTTATTATATATGGTTCACAGGTATTTAAAATGACATATGTATCTATGAGCATAGTGATATTATGCATAATATCAACTGTATTGTTCAAGCTTGTTGATCTTCTTGAAAAAATAATTTCACGATAAAAGGCAACTGTCAGTGACATATTTAAAAATATCAGAATTTCCGTCAGATTTTTTTAATAAACCTGACAATATTAAAAATCCCCTTAAGCAGACCTGATATATAACACTGTCTGTTTAAGAGGATTTTTATATGTATAACTTGTATTATCAGAACACAACCTGTCCATTTACCACATTCCATGTTCCATATTCATTACTTGCTGTACCAGTATAATTCCAGTCAAGCACTCCATTGCTGATATAGAACCAGCCATATTCGTTACTTGCAAGTCCTGTATAATTCCAGTCAAGTACTCCGCCTGACACATAGAACCAGCCATATTCGTTACTTGCAAGTCCTGTATAGCTCCAGTCAAGTACTCCGCCTGACACATAGAACCAGCCATATTCGTTACTCGCAAGTCCTGTATAATTCCAGTCTATACAACCATCTGACACATAAAACCAGCCATATTCGTTACTCGCAAGTCCTGTATAATTCCAGTCAAGCACTCCGCCTGACACGTAAAACCAGCCATATTCGTTACTTGCAAGTCCTGTATAGTTCCAATCAAGAGCCCCATCTGTCACATAAAACCAGCCATATTCATTACTTGCAAGTCCTGTATAATCTTTCTGTACCACTCCATCCTTGTAATAATACCAGTTACCAGCATCATCACTACATAAACCATTCTTGGCACTTTCAGATTTAGATGGAATAGTAACTGTCTCCTCATAGCCGCACACATTGCATTTACGTGACTTTTCACCCTCAGTATATTCTGTAGGTTCCCAATTAATATACCATTCTCCGTACTGGTGCTTTAATGTTGTATATGAATCGCAAGCTTTTATAACATCGCTTTCATGTCCTGTAGTTAACGACATAAATTTCTTATTACATACAACATTACTATCTATACATTCCATCTTTATATCTGTATCAGATTTATTAACAACCTTATCTACTCCTTTTGTTTCAAACATGCAGTCTGCCTCTATTACCGTTGAAGGAATCACTAGTTCTTTAAGATTATCAAAAACATATGAAGCTTCTGCTAAAAAGCCACTGGTTATATTAGGTGTTTCCCTTAACTGGGCAGAAGACATTATTCTTAAGCCTTCATTGAGCACTATTTTCTCAAGATATTTATTATTAACAACATATCCGCCTATAAGCTCAAGTTTATCCGGTGCTATGTATTCTTTATCTGTTTTTGCTGGTGGGTAGCATATTAAAACATAATTTCCTGCTGTCATTGTATACATATTATTTTCAGTAAAAGCTTGTTCATTTTCTCTGTTTATGGAATAGAGTACTCCATCTATTGATATCAGATCCGTTCTCTCAGGATTAACATTAACTTCTTTAAGATTACTGCAATACTTAAATGTTATAGGCGAAACTGATAAAAATGGTATTGAATCATCGCTTGCTTTATCAATATATACACTTTCAAGTGCATAATCATATGAAAAAGCATCAAAATCAACTACTCTCATACTACCTGGAATATATACAGATTTAATAGCTCCACAACTCTGAAATGCTCCCTGTGATATTCTTTTAACTTTTCCAAGATTAATATCTGTAAGCTTTGAATTATCACTGAAAGCAAATACACCTATTGTCTCTAATGTATTGCCACAATCAACACTTACAAGATTACTTAAGCCACTAAAAATGTTTAATCCTATATATGTAACTCCATCCTTAATTTTCACACTTTTTATGTTGTTTTTATAATCTTCCCATGGTTTTTTGATAATAGTATCTTGTCCATTTATTGTTTTTCTGTAATCCTGTGTTTTTCCTGTGCCTTCAAGTGTAAGACATCCCTCATCATCAAGTGTCCATGTAATATTGCTGCCATCATCTGCTTCTCCGCAATTACCACTCTGAACAATAGTAGCAGCGCTGATTTTCTGTGTTCTTACACTAAACAGCATTACTATAGCAAAAAGCGGAATAACTGCATACATAAGTCTTTTTTTCATTATACAACCTCCTCATTATGTACATGTTCTATCTTATCAGCATATCATTATTAAGCCTAAATTATTCACGGCAATGCCGTAAAAGTAGCTAAAAGCCACATAATTCCTATATTTTAACTGAATATTGCTTTTCACTTACTTTAAGTGAATGAAAAAAGAACATCCATTTGTGGTAAAATTAAGGTGGCAAATCAAAAAAATACCAACAAAGGAGCCCTTTATGAGTATTGTAGATGGAGAATTTCATAAAAGAAAGCAAAGCTGGCTTTGCTTTCACTTCGGTAAGCGGTCACTCAATGGTCGTGAATGCCAACAGACTTCGAATACATGCACTTGCTTATAACATATTTAATTGGTATAGACGATTGGCATTATCAGCAAACTGCAAGTGCAGCTGGAATAGCAACTATCAACGAATCAAGTATATTATACCAGATTCCTATATGCAATAAAAATAATTAATGAAAACATTTTAAAATCATAGTATAATATTGTGTAGATTGATTGATAAGTAAGGATATTCCTGACACATTATTAAACTTTGGATATACATATCGTAAACTTGATTTTAATACTCGTGATTTATTGGTGTCTTAGCGTACATGACACAAACCCATTATGTAAAAACGTGCGCAGAAATGAGGATTTATATGATTTCACTTAGAATAAAAAATACTAAAGCATTTATGTCACATCTGCTTGTAAAAGATACTTTTGATAACTTTCTGCTATCAGAAGCAGATATAAAGATATCCTGTTCGCATTCTATAGATGGGCAGATTAACCGTGCGTTTTACTCGGACGAAGAATGGGAAGAACTAGATCCTGATGCCAGACGATACGACATGTGGCTTAATCAGAAGCCTTTCTGTTTCAGTCTCATCAAGGGAAACAAAGTACCTTCATCTTTAAAAATCGTTATGCTTATGTCATCTAAGGATACCACATCACTTCTTAGCAGACTTGAAACAGGATTATCAGCTGATAATATCAACGGACTTTTCATTAATATAAGGTATCAGGACGGACATGCCGACATCATCACCGGAACTTCTCTTAACATATTCAGTCTTGATAAGACTCTCGATACAGCCTTTGATTCATATATAAAAAGCTTCCTGTCAACTAAAGGACTGGATTTTGAGGAAACTGCTTAAAACCATGTTTTAGTAAAACTCTGGTTTTAAAGACATACCATACATACAAAAACACCCCTCTGACATTTCGTTACTTACATTTTTATATTAATTTAATAATTTCTAAAAGCCTTGATTTTACTGGCTTTGTCGTGTTTTTATTAGCACTCACTACATTTGAGTGCTAATTTCTTCTTGACTTCCACAGGACAGAATATTAAACTACATAATATGGATTGCTTAAATGCAATAACAACCGCTGTGGCTTCTTATACTTTTTATATTTCATACAAAGCCACAGTATATAAATATTAAATTCAGGCGTATTATTACGCAGATTGGAGAGATTAATTATGGCTAATACACATGGTAGTTTATCAATTAACAGTGATAATATTTTCCCTATTATCAAAAAGTGGATGTATTCTGATCACGACATTTTCTACAGAGAACTTATATCTAATGGCTGCGATGCCATCACTAAATTAAAAAAGCTTGATATGATTGGTGAATATGAAGCACCTGATGATATTGAATATAAGATAGATGTTAAAGTAAGTGCCAACAACAAGACTATTAAGATTATTGATAATGGTATCGGTATGACATCAGACGAGGTTGAACAGTATATCAACCAGATAGCTTTCTCTGGTGCAGAAGCCTTCCTTGAAAAATACAAGGATAAGGCTAACGATGACCAGATTATAGGTCATTTCGGACTTGGTTTCTACTCAGCATTCATGGTAGCTGATAAGGTTACTATTGATACTCTTTCTTTCAAGGAAGGTGCTAAGGCTGTTCACTGGGAATGCGATGGCGGTACAGAATATGATATGGCCGATGGCACTGCCACAACACCTGGTACAACTATTACTCTTTACTTAAACGAAGACAGCTATGAATTTGCTAATGAATACAAAGCCCGTGAGGTTATAGAAAATTACTGTTCATTTATGCCTGTACCTATCTTTTTAACTAACGAAGATGCTGGTCAGCTAACAGAGGAAATCCCTGAAGAAGAAGTTACAGAAAAGGATACTGTTCTTGACACATTTATCAAAGATGCTGTTACTGAAGAAGTAGAAAAAGAAGATGGAACTAAGGAAACTGTAGAAAAGGTTCCAGCTAAAAAGATGGCTAAGATTGTTAAAAGACCTGTAGCACTCAATGATATCCATCCTCTTTGGACAAAGCATCCTAACGAGTGTACCGCTGATGAATATAAAGAGTTTTATCGTAAAGTATTTAATGATTATAAGGAGCCTTTGTTCTGGATTCACCTTAACATGGACTATCCTTTCAACTTAAAAGGTATACTCTACTTTCCTAAGATTAATACAGAGTATGAATCAATTGAAGGTACTATAAAGCTTTACAACAACCAGGTATTCGTTGCTGATAATATCAAGGAAGTTATTCCAGAGTTTCTTCTTCTGTTAAAGGGTGTTATTGATTGTCCTGACCTTCCTCTTAATGTATCCCGTTCTGCTCTTCAGAATGATGGATTTGTTAAGAAAATATCTGATTATATTACTAAGAAGGTTGCCGACAAGCTTACAGGTATGTGTAAGACAGACCGTGAAAACTATGAGAAATACTGGGATGATATTAATCCATTTATTAAGTTTGGCTGCTTAAAGGATGAAAAGTTCTCTGAGAAGATGAATGATTATATTATCTTTAAGAATCTTGAAGGTAAGTATGTAACTCTTAAGGATTATCTTGAAGCCAATAAGGAAAAGCATGAAAATACAGTATTCTATGTAACTGATGAAAAGGAACAGAGCCAGTATATCAATATGTTTAAGAAAGAGAATATGGATGCTATCATTCTTACACATAATATTGACCAGCCATTCATAACACATCTTGAAGGCAAGAACGAAGGACTTAAGTTTGCAAGAATTGATACGGATCTTTCAGATATATTTAAAGAGGAAACTAAAGAAGATGAGTTAAAAGAGACTACTGAAGCTCTTACTGCTGCTTTCAAGAAAGCTCTTAACAATGATAAGATAAATATAAAGGTCGAAAAGTTAAAGGATGCATCTGTATCTTCTATGATTACTCTTTCTGAACAGGATAGACGTATGCAGGATATGATGAAGATGTATGGCATGTCTGGCATGGATCCTTCAATGTTTGGTTCTAATGGTCAGACACTTGTTCTTAATGCTAACAATGATCTTGTTAAATATATTGTTGACCACAAGGATGGAGAAAACACTGACATAATCTGCCAGCAGTTATATGACCTTGCACTTATAAGCCACGC
>DJDY01000111.1:575-1385 GCA_002435585.1 Lachnospira sp. UBA5912 | reverse complement strand
AAGAAGTAATAAGATTATGGAATTACTTGCAAAATAATTTAATATAACATATTATATAAGCATACATTAAATTGTGCTTAGTATTTCAGATAACCCCATCTGTTTTAAGCAAGGTGGGGTTATTTTAATGAATATAATATATAGTTTATTACTATGCACCGGAATGGGGATATATATGTCAAACAATAACAATTATTTTACACCTGACGATGACGATGAAGATTATGGTTTTATAGATTTTGAAGATGACTATCCTGAAAACAACGAAAAAGAGGATTATTCTATCAATCGTAATTATAATACATATGATGATAATGAAGATGACGATTATTATGATTACGATGATGATAAACACGGTAAAAAGCCAGAATCAGCCAGCAGCAAAGATAATTCTAAAGGATTGGGGAGCTTTATCTTATCAGAAGCACTCAGCCTTATTAAGATTTTTATTTTTGCAGCCGTGTTTGCTCTTATCTTTACTAACTTTATTGTAATCAACGCTGAAGTTCCTTCCGGTTCCATGCGTGATACTATATGGGAGGGTGACCGCCTGTTTGGCTTCAGGCTTGCATATAAGTTTTCAGAACCAAAACGTGGAGACGTTGTCATATTTAAGTTTCCTGATGATGAAACACAGAATTACGTCAAACGCGTAATTGGTCTTCCTAATGATATCGTCCAGATAAAAGGTGGTCGTGTATACATCAATGGTGACGAACTCGATGAACCATACATTAAGGACTATATTTTTGATGATGGAGAAACATATACTTATATTGTTCCTGAAGGCTGTTATTTTATGCTTGGTGA
>DJDY01000111.1:0-539 GCA_002435585.1 Lachnospira sp. UBA5912 | reverse complement strand
TTTATGCTTGGTGATAACCGTAACAATTCCAAAGATTCAAGATTCTGGGTTAACACCTACGTTAAAAAAGAAAAAATAGTTGCCAAGGTTATTATAAGATACTATAGTGGCGAAAAATCCAAAATCGATTTTAGTATGATTAAGTAATATTCAGATAATCATCTTGAATCCAATACATAATATTAATATCTCCTGTTAATAATAATTAATATACCTGATGGTCAGGTATTAATTTTATTAACAGGAGGTTTTTTTATGACTAACTTAAGCTGTAATGCAACAACATGTGCTCACAATTCCGATAAATGCTGCTGTCTTAGCGGTATAGATGTAAATGGCTCAACAGCATGTTCATGTGATGAGACATGCTGTGGCAGTTTTGATAACAGGGATAATGCAGGTTCACGTAATTCTGCCGGTTCACCTAAATTAAATCTTTCAATAAAGTGTGCTGCACATAACTGTATATACAATGAAGATAGTGCATGTCATGCTGACCATGTTGACATATCAGGAATAACTGCTGTCAATGCAGGTGA
>DJDY01000195.1:8435-14508 GCA_002435585.1 Lachnospira sp. UBA5912 | reverse complement strand
ATCTGTGATAATCACATTTCTGACACTGTGCCATTTTATTTTCTGTATCTTCTTTATAAAATATATCTGACCACTGACAGATACTCTGTAAAATAGGCACAACTGAACGTCCTTTATCTGTAAGTGTATATTCTACTCTTGGTGGAATTTCATCATAAGACTTTCTGTCTATAATTCCAGCTTCTATCAGATCTTTTAATGTCGCAGCCAGAACTGCATCTGTAATATTATACATTTCCCTGCGGATTTCACTATAGCGCAGTCTTTCATTGGCAGATAATACACATATAATACGTGACTTCCATTTACCACCAAATAACATCAGTCCATATTCAAGAGGACATCTTATATCGTCATCCAACTTTTTCTTATATTTAGCCATAAAAAATACCTTCAAGCGATAATTATAATAAGTGTTCCAGCTAAGTAAAATATAATTGAGTTTGCATTTCTGATTACTAAAATATTTTACTTGAAGCATTTACAATTATAGCTTAAAGGTAATATTTTTTGAAGTTACTATGAAATTTATTAGTTAATTTATTGATTGTTTTGTTAATTGTTAATATCAACAATCTTTATCTAAATTTCCTTTTTGTTATCAGCTCCTGGAGTTGTAACAATCACTTTAGATGGTGTTATAATAAGCACTCCCTTTGCAGTAGCAGCACCATTAAACATCTTTTCAACCATAGCCTTAAATGTGTCTACTACATCTCCCTCTGCTACATATTCTGCTGTTCCCTTAATCTGATATCCCTCAAGGCTCTGTGCATCATATGCTGAAATAGCAAGCTTTCCGCCATTTACCTTGATATTATTCAAGGTTGTTTCAAGAAAAACATCCCCAACAACAAGCTTTCCATCTTCTGTAACATCCTTAAATGCAACTGGAACTACATTAGGCTCACCATCTGCACAAGTTGCGATATCCCACATACTATTTTTTAACACCCTGATTACTGCTTCATTTAACATTTAACATACCTCCATTATTGCTTTAATTGGTCTGTATTATTTAAGACACACTCATATTAAGCAATTTACTTTTGTTATGGAAGATATTAGGAAATTAATAAGTTACTATTTAATTTCATAGTGTCTTTATTAAGTAACATTAGTATCCGTATGGACAGCAATCTTAAAGCGGCGGCAAGAAACAATATTGCTATACCTGCATAGGATTATCATCCATAAGGACAACATCCGCAGCTTCGATTTCAGCATCAGAGCCCATAGCTCCCATAGCTATTCCGATATCAGCTCTTGTAAGAACTGGTGCATCGTTAATTCCATCACCGACAAATGCAAGCAATACATACATATCAAATATAAATTTTACATTTATATTTATTAATAACTAACCTGATTTACTAAGGAGGATTTTGTAAACAAAATTAAAATTTAACCTGCTACAGGTTGTTACACTAAGATATTTACAAGACTATATATGAATCAGCAGATAAACTCCGACACTATAACTATATGTATAACTTTTCTTATTACAACAACCTATTTTTTTATCTTAGCTTAAGCTCTGCTATCGCTGCATAATGCAATACATCAAACTCTTCTGGTGCTATGTTAATCAGCAGATTCTTATGTTCTCTCTCCCATTCTTTAATCTCCTCATCCGATAACGAAGCTCCAACACCTCTGCATGCTTTCATGCGGCCATTCCAGCTTTCACGGGTAAAATGCACTTTTACAGGATATTCTTTATGATATATAATATCAAATTTATCGTTATAACACTCAGGTATATCTATAGGATGGATAGTCTCACCTGCCCCACTCCACTTCGGACTGTACTTTAACACAAGCTCTTCACTAGCACCTGCAATCTTATCTTCGTAAGGAAGCCACGCCATATATAAAACTGCAATACGTCCGCCATGCTTTAACATACGCGCAAACTTGTCAACAACCTGCTCATGCTTAAAGTACCAGAAGCACTGACAGGCTGTTATCACATCATAAGTATGGTCAGGAAAGTTTATGTCCTCTGTTGCTGTTACATAATAATCTATATCCATTCCTGCCTGTTCTGACAGCCTTGCCGCCTGTTCTATCTGTTCCTTTGAAATATCTGTACCTGTCCACTTTGCACCATACCTGTACATATTTCTTGGTATAACACCTGTGCCTGTTCCAATATCAAGTATATTCTGCCCTCTTACTCCAATATTCCTGTCAAGTAAAGTTTTATAGAACTCTTTAGGATATATATCACGAAATTTTGCATAATCCTGTGATGTTCTTCCCCAGTCAAATGCTTTTCCATCATCAATATTCTTATCTGTTATATTCATAATAACCTCAATTTCTACGCATATTTTTACATCAATCTCATTTTCTGCGTATAACATCATAAATATATCACTTATACCCTTTACTAATCAATATACCCATGTTATAATATTTCAAATTTGAACTATTCATTTTTGTAGCTTTGATATAAATATAAGGAGGATGAAATTCATTATGAACTCTGGAATTGAATTTGCACAGAAAATCAATCTTGCATATAACTCTGTATGCAAGCCTCTTTTACACAAACTTAATCTTCCACAGACTGCTTTTGATATTCTTATGTTTCTTGCAAATAATCCCGAATACACAACTGCAAGAGATATTGTTGAGGTAAGAAAAATCAAGGCCAATCTTGTTTCTGTAAATGTAGACAGACTTGTTAACGACGGATATCTTATACGGAAACAAACAGATGGTGACCGTAGAAAAACCCAGCTTATATGCACACCTGCTTCAGAAAAAATAATAAAAGAGGGGCAGACTCTGCAAAAGGGTTTTCTTGAACATCTTTTTGACGATATGGATAACAATACAAAAGAGGTCTTTATTAATGGAATGAAACAGATAGAATATAATCTGGATAAAATACTTGAAAGCCATTAGGCGGATGAATAACACATATTTAGTGTCTTTACGCATCTGACACCAGATATTTTATAAAAATCATGCACAGAAAAGAGGATATTTTATGTCACTACTATTAATTATTATTGTAACATTTTTTGCCGGCATGGGAGCTGGTCTTGGTACTGGATTCGCCGGTATGAGCGCTGCTGCCGTAATCAGCCCTATGCTTATCACATTTTTAGGTATGGAACCTTATATGGCTGTCGGTATCGCACTTTCATCTGATGTGCTCGCCAGTGCCATATCTGCATATACATATGGAAAAAATAAGAATCTCGATATTAAAAATGGTCTTATTATGATGGTGAGTGTTCTTATATTCACCGTTGTTGGAAGCTACATATCAAGCCTTGTTCCATCAACAACAATGGGTAATTTTTCTGTATTTATGACTTTCCTGCTTGGAATTAAGTTTATCGTAAGACCTGTTATGACCACAAAGGAGGCTATGGAGGGTGTATCTGCTAAGAAACGTGCCATTCAGTCTGTTATATGTGGCGTATTAATCGGTTTTATATGCGGATTCATCGGTGCCGGCGGCGGTATGATGATGTTACTTATACTTACCTCTGTACTTGGATATGAACTTAAAACCGCTGTTGGAACAAGTGTATTCATTATGACATTCACAGCACTTACAGGGGCTGTATCGCACTTTGCTATTGGCGGAATTCCTGATATAACTGTATGGATATTATGTATCGTATTTACACTTATATGGGCTAGAATAGCCGCCGTATTCGCAAACAAGGCTGCACCTAAGACACTTAACCGCGCAACCGGTGTTATCCTTGTCATACTTGGCATAGTAGTTATGCTTTTCTCATATATGGGATAATTGTCAGACTTTTTTGCTTTGGACACGCTAAACATCAAAAACGGAATAAAATGTTGTGAATACGGCATTTTATGAGAGTTTTAGATGTATCAAAATTTACTTTTAACACTCATATCATATTATTATAAACAACTAAAATATCCCCTATAACATAATCAAAACCATATCTGGCAGGCGTTCATACGCATTAAATTTAATGCAGCTTACTTAGCCTGGCTCTGATTATATTATAGGGGATTATAACTTATTGTTTAGCTTTTTGCAGAGCAATTTTGTTTCACTATTAAATCGTATTAACTTCTAAGCCATCTCTGTTTCTTCCTGCTTACTGTTTTTTCTTACAAATATAGCTCTAAATATAAGTCTTACAAATGGTCCACAATAGAACATTTGATAAAGTATTGCCATAGGGAAGTTCATAGCCCATGTCTTAATCCACATACCAAAAGATGGTTCTTTAAAAAGGATTGTTGCAACCAGACTCATAATTGGGCACATAATACAACATATACATATAGATATTGCATATGTAATAAACTGCGGTCTGTCTGTTGGCTTCATAACTGTAAATGCAAGCATCTTTGCTATCTTTCCTACTATAAAAAATTCAAGTATGAAAGCTACAGGAACCATTATTGGTAACTCATGCGCTGCTGCGATAAAAGTTGTTCCATCTACTGTTCCTGTGTTAAGAGCTACATTGTAGACAACCATTCCATAAACCATAATAGTTGCCATAATAATTGTAAATACTACGTCCTGAAACTTGTTTTTTGGCATAAAAATTCTCCTTTTAATGATAACATTATATTTACTAAGACAGAATACTGTATATTAACATCTAAAATATCATATACACAGCATTCATAAATCACTTTATGTGTTGTTCGTTATCATCCAGGAAGATGTATCGTTTCCAATAAAACCATTCAAAGCCTGCATATTCTATCATATAAAAAGATTTATAGTCAAGTATTTTTTAACATTTGTTCGGCCTGTTTAACTTCATCTACCGATATTCCTAATAACTCTGCTGCTTCTTCGTAACTTCTGCCAGATAAAACATTTACTATCAATATCATATTTCTTTTACTTGCTTCATCAGCCTTACGCTTCTCTTCTTCAGCCTTACGTTTCTCTTCATCAGCCTTACGTTTCTCTTCTTCAGCCTTACGTTTCTCTTCTTCAGCCTTACGTTTCTCTTCTTCAGCCTTACGCTTCTCTTCATCAGCCTTACGCTTTTCTATCTGAGCATTTTTCTTAGCTTCCTCTGCTTCTTTTTTTGCAGCTATTGCTTCCTCTATTGAATCCTTTGCATATTCCTTTGCATAATCTTCTACTATCTTACACATTTCACTCTGACCTCCTTCTGTTCCCTTAAAATAGTTTATCGCTTCACTAATTCTTGGAAACTTCTCATTATAAAATGCTTCTTTATTAAGCATCAGCTGTAACAACTCTGATTTATCAGTACCATCTTTAATATATGTGTTAGCAAATATTATATCCTCGCCATCTTCAACTGGCAGATATCCATCTTGAGTTTTCATACACCTTGTCACATGGGTAACTGTCTGATTATTTCTTAGCACATCGTATTCAGATATATATACTATCGTAACATCTGGAATATTATCAAATGCAGCGCCCTTTGGCGTATACTTTGATGTTAGTGCCGCCGCATGAAATCTTGTTCGTCTTACATCTGCATTAGAATCACTTTTTTGTACTTCTATATTACAATATGTCCCCGACTTAGTCACACATAAAGCATCCAATGTTATTTCTCTTTGAAAACTCTGAACCACACTTTGTACAGATACTTTTACAACACATAACTCTGGCATATCTAAAAGAGTTCTTAATATCTCTTCACATACCCCTGGCTTCTCACCAACCAAACGAAATAGTGCATCATCAATAATTCTAAGATTAGCAGCTATCTCCTTTGTCTTATTTGAATATTGTTTTAAATCTCCCAAATCTCTTTCCTTTCTTTATCTAACGGTCAAACACTATCTATAGGGATTGGGATTGATATATTAAATTATATACTATCCTAAAATCCGTTTGCAATAGTCTGTCATTATTATTTTGTATTGTATTACAGTTATTTGTATATAATATATATATCATATTTTTCCAACCAAGTCAATTATTAAAATAAATTATATCCATTAAATATATTAGTAAACTGTTTACCGGTTTAATTAAATGATAAAAATGCATGACAAAAACAGCATTTTAACCATAACATCATAATAAAATATTCCAGAAATACAAAAAATGAGCATC
>DJDY01000195.1:0-8407 GCA_002435585.1 Lachnospira sp. UBA5912 | reverse complement strand
AAATGAGCATCAAATTTATCTTTGATACTCACTTTTGTATAATAAATTCTATAATGATGTAAGCAGTTTATACGTTTCGTTTCCTTATCACACATACAATCTTAAACACAATAAGCAGCAATATAACCGCACCTGTAAGGAACCATACCCAGACTGGCACTCTGTTAATATTAAAACATCTTACATTAATCCACATCTGATTAATCTTTGCTGTCTTGTCTGTATCAAAATATTGCATAACAGCACTCCTGCCCATAATATCCTCTGTTGGATACTGTGCAAAAAGCTGACCCTCCGTTTCATCCTTAGTTGTCCTAAATGTATAATTCTTATCATCCGATATGCCAGAGAAAAAATAACCAAGCGAATAATCGGCTGCCTCCTGCTCCTCACCAGTTTTCTCAACTATCGAATCATATCCATAGTTCCACTTTGCATAATCATATATAACATTACTGTCACCACCTGATATAGCAGATGTGTAACCTATATAATACATATTTCTTACCGCATTTTCAGGCATCGATATGAAGTTAACGAAGCTTTCTGCTGCCTGTTTTTTCTCCTCGTCGCCATTAATTCCCGACTTTAACATAGCCCAACCATCAAAGTAAATGTTAGTGCTTTCCTCTGGTACAGCAAAACTTAACTGCATATCAGAATCGGCTCCCTGTCCTATTGTATACACAGCATCACCTGACCACTGGTAACTTGCACTTACCCTTCCATTCACTATATCAACCTTAGCACTGTCAGTCTCAAATGAATATACATTGTCCTTTGCCTGCTGTAAATATTCCTGCACACTCTCAATAGCTCCATCCGATGTGTCATTCATTTCCGCAGCCAGCTTTTCCTTATAATCGGGCTGGTTAATAAACGAAGGATCTGTAAGCTTATCTGACTTAACTGCACCAATTGCTGCAAACATTGTATCCCTTACATTATCTTTGATAGTTATCCTTCTTCTAAACTTATCATTATTGATAATAGTCCATGTTGAAGCTTCTTCCCTGGTTACCTCTTCAGGATTGTATACAATCCCCGTAACGCCCCACATATAACCTGCCGCATACTTGCTCCACGACTCTCCATTTATCTTATTTTCATCAAATACTTTCTTTATAAATGGGGAAACACCCCTGGCATAATAGTTTTCCTTAATACTCTTATCATAAAACTGCTCTGAATAAGGCTCAAGCCATCCCTCTGTCATAAGTTTCATAAACATATATTCCGATGGACATATAAGGTCATATTCATCTCCAAGAGTGAGCATATTATAAAGTTCCTCATTGGTTCCAAGACAGCTGTACTCAACTTTTACCTTCTTGCCGTAGGTTTTATAGTACCATTCCTCGAAATCCTGCACCATGGAATTCTCACCCTTTATATTACCACTCTCAAGATCTATCGTTTCAGAATCATCCCAGCCACCTTCGTCTATATACTCTTCCCAGTTACATATTTTAAGAGTTATCTCGCTGTTATCAGCTGCACTGACATTAACCGGAGAAAATATATTATTGTCACTGCCTGTCACATGTATTCCCTGAAATACTGAACTCATAGTGAATATACCGGCAAATGTAACTGATACACATGCACTAGTTATCCTATGCAATATATGTAACTTTCTATTCATTTTTCTACTCATCATCTGCCTCCTTCTTACCCCCAGCAGGTGCGAAATTCATAACAACCTCAACAATCACTACAAACAGGAATATAATTGTTGAAAGAGCCCAGAGTGCCGTCTTTATCTGTGTCTGAGAACCTTTTGTTGCATTTACAACATAGGTACTTATCGTATCAAATGTAGCCGGCTTAGTATAAGTCGCGACAAAGTAATCATCAAGCGACAAAGTTACTGCCATAACAAAGCCCGATAATATACCTGATGCCACCTGTGGAATAATCACATGTATAAGCGCATAGAAAGGTGTTGCCCCAAGGTCAAGAGCTGCCTCATAAAGGCTTGGATCCATCTGCTTTAGCTTAGGCATAACTGCAAGATATACAAACGGCGCACTAAGCACTACATGTCCTGCAACTAAAGGAAGATATGTATCCTTACTTATTCCAAATACAACTACAAGTAATATACAGAGCGAAAAACCTGTAACTACATCTGCATTTACAACTGGAACCTGATTAAGCACTGAAATAGTACTCTTTACACGTTTTCCAGAATAAAATGCGCCTATAGCACCTGTAGTTCCTAATATCGTTGCAAGCACTGCACTTCCAAGTGCAAGCATAATAGAGCCCGTTATCATATCCCGCAGCTCTTCTGTTGTAAAAAGTGTTATATAATTCTGTAACGAAAATCCATGTATAGGTCCGATATTGGGTGCATCCGTAAAACTATACACCGCAAGTATAAGAATTGGAACATACATAAATATAAGAACAAGGCAGATAACTGCATACTTGATACATTTTTTCAACATAACTTCTCCATTCTGTGTATACACTATAAACTTTATAACTTACGTCCTGCGCTGTCTGAATCCTCTGCTGATACAAGACTCACAACGCATATGATTACAAGAAGTATGAGCGCTATCATAGAACCATTGTGCCAGTCATATGCACTGAAGTAACTTCCGATAAGGCTACCCATAATATATGTACTGTTATAAAGCATATCAAGCACGACATAGTTAGTCATCGCTGGAAGAAATACCATTGATACTCCGCTCACAATTCCCGGAACCGACAGAGGAAGTATAACCTTGACAAATGTCTGGAAATTATTCGCTCCAAGATCAGCCGCCGCTTCTATGACACTTTTATCCATCTTATCAAGCACTGTATACAATGGCAGTATCATAAATGGAAGAAAATCATATGTCATACCTATCACTGTATTGATGAATGGATAAAATGCAAGATTGCCTTCTATAAGTGAAAGTACTTCTTTAAGTGCTGTAATCCTTAATGTAAAGTTAATCCACATTGGAAGAATAAAAAGCATAAGTATAACTGACTTTCTTTTAAGGTTACTCTGTGCAAGTATGTATGCCACAGGGTAAGCCACCAGAAGACATACTATAGTTACAACGCCTGCTAACACAAAGCTGTATACAAGTGTTCCAAGTGTGTTAGGGTCTGTAAAAAAACCACTAAGATTGCTAAATGTAAACTGTCCTGAGCCATTTGTAAATGCATAGTAAAACAATACAAGAAGTGGCGCAGCAACAAACAATATAAGAAATATTCCATACGGAATACCAAGCTGTTTTCTTGAAAAAACTCCACCCATATTATTAATCCTTTTTATAATTTTTAAGTAAATTTTTATATAAAACTATAAATGTCAATAATATATATTAAATATCTTGTTCAAAATATTTCATTAGTACTGATATGACATTTATTATCTTTTATTGCTAATATCCATAATGCTTTTTTCAGTTACTTCTTAAGCTGGAATTGCATCTTGTCCTCCGGCATGACAAGACTGACTGTATCATCCATATTCCACAGATACTCATCATCAACTATCAGGTCATGTCCGTATTCAGTTCTTATGACATAACTGTAGTGGTCGCCTTTATATATAAGGTTGATTATTCGTCCTGATACAAGACCTTCCTCAACATCATCACTCATTTTTATATCGTAAGGCTGTATAGATACAACTATCTTAAGCTTGCTGATATCTATGCTTTCCTTATTCTCATCAACAAGAGTGCCGCCGCTCATACATGACTTAGGTATAACCTTTGTTAAATCGCAGTTAATAACCTTTCCGTTAAAATCAAGTGTATAATCAGCATTAATACTTGTAATGAAGCTTGTTGTGTGGTCTTCTGCAACCATAACGTGTATACCATCCGGCTCAAGCTGCATACCAACTTTATCTCCGACAGCATAACATTTGGTAGTTCTTATAACCATCTCATACTTGCCTGACTCAACTGTAACCTCATAGTGCATACCTTTGAATATAACTGATGTAACCTCACCTGTTACTGTTCCATCCTCAGGCTTAGTTATAATTACATCCTCAGGTCTTACAACAACATCGACAAGTGTTCCATCTGGTATATCATCCATACCAAGAAATTCACCGCCGCAAAATCTGACCTTCATATTACCGGTCATAATTCCCTTAAAGATATTACTCTCACCGATAAAGTCGGCTACGAAAGCATTCTGTGGCTCATTGTATATATCCTCAGGCGTACCTATCTGCTGTATCTTTCCTTCTGAAAGCACTACTATCTTACCCGACATAGTAAGCGCCTCCTCCTGGTCATGCGTTACATATATAAATGTAATTCCAAGTTCATCATGCATATGCTTAAGCTCAAGCTGCATTTCCTGACGCATTTTTAAATCCAGCGCACCTAACGGCTCATCAAGCATAAGTATCTCAGGCTCGTTGACAAGCGCCCTTGCTATCGCTATTCGCTGTTGCTGTCCGCCTGAAAGAGTAGATATCTTTCTGTCCTCAAAGCCTTCAAGGTCGACTATTGAAAGAACTCTCTTAACCTTTTTTCTTATAACATCCTTTGGCAGCTTCTTAAGCTTAAGTCCAAATGCTATGTTGTCATATATATTCATATGTGGAAAAAGGGCATATCGCTGGAATACCGTATTAATAGGTCTTTTATTGGCTGGAAGCTGTGATATATCCTCTCCATTAAGGAGTATCTGCCCACTTGTCGGCATCTCAAATCCCGCTATCATTCTTAATGTTGTTGTCTTTCCACATCCTGATGGACCAAGAAATGTTACGAATTCACCGCGTCTAACCTGCAGGTTAAAGTTATCAACAGCCTTAAAGCCGTTATCATCATACACCTTGCATATGTCTTTTAGTTCAATTATGTTTTCTGACTTACCCTTATCTGCCATTGCTCCTCTTTCCATACCTTCTATGCAAAATAGATAGCATATCTTAACTACTTATAAAAGCTTTTTAATACGCTTAATAAGCATAGAATATACTTACGAATTTATAATTGTATTTTATAAATTTTTAATCAATTAATCAATAAAAATATGCAATAATAGTAAAATATTACATTTCTTTTTCAACTTTTATTTCTATAATACAATGCTATGACTTTATTAAAAAACATCAAGCACTTTCAGGAAATTTTTCTTCCATTTTTAGGAAATTATAACTCAATTTCCCTAAAATGCATATATCATTTCCTATAGTCTTCCCCTCCTCTTGACAAAGCCACACAAAAAGGCTGCTGCACGAAACCCCATCTGTACAATATGCAGATACTATACCATATTTCCTGCCTGCATATTATACTGTTTCATACAACAGCCTTTTGTCTATTTATTAAATGATGTTGGGGGTAAAAGCCCCCACCTATGAGCAAGCTCATGCGGGTTTAAACCTTTTGCCCCTGGTATCATTAACTTCTGCTACTAATTCTTCCCCGCGATATCCTTAATAACCTCCCCAGCTATGATAAGCCCCACAACCGATGGAACAAATGCTGTACTTCCCGGAATATCTCTTCTTTCAGTACACTTGTGGGCTGCACCCGGAGGGCATATACAGTTAGTACGGCAGCTTATAGCCATATCCTCTATTGGTCTTGTTGGCTGCTCCTCAGAATATACGACCTTAAGCTTCTTAACGCCTCTCTTCTTAAGCTCACGCCTCATAACCTTAGCAAGAGGACATACCTTTGTATTATAGATATCAGCTACCCTGAAAGCTGTAGGGTCAAGCTTGTTTCCTGCACCCATACTGCTTATAACTGGAATACCGAGTTCCTGTGCCTTCATTACAATAGCTATCTTTGCAGTTACTGTATCTACTGCATCTATAATATAGTCATACTCCTCAAATGGAAAATCATCGGCATTTTCAGGAAGAAAGAAACACTTGTGTACACGTACATCAACGTCCGGATTAATCTCTTCCATTCTTTCTTTCATGACATCAACCTTGTACTTACCGACTGTCTTTCTTGTCGCTATAATCTGTCTGTTAAGATTCGTAAGACATACTTTGTCGTCATCTATAAGATCAAACGCACCTATTCCACTTCTTACCAGTGCTTCACAGGCGAAACCGCCCACTCCGCCTACTCCGAATACTGCTACCCTTGAGTGTGCAAGCTTATCCATTGCTTCTTTACCAAATAATAACTCTGTTCTGGAAAATTGTGTCAGCATTATATATATCTCCTTTACCTACCATTATAGTAGTTAATTCCCTATGAGATTATATATAATACATTTAAAAAAATCAACTATTCTATATCTCTTATAGTTTCTATATATATTTTCTATTATATTCTGATATTATGTCTTTGACAGCCAAACACATTCTTAATCACTCAAAATCGCTTATAATGTGCCTAAATATGTATCTTTTTCACCATTGTGGAAATACTGTCTTATATGTATAATATATACTTATAGTTATACATCTTTTGGAGGCACTTATGTTAATTGGAGGATACAACGTAACAGCAGAAATATTCAGTCTTATCACATGTTTATATCTTATTTTTCTTATGGTCTATTCTAACCCGAGAAAAACCAAATCATATAAAATAATATATTGTGGTGTTCTTATATCTTTAACTGCCATTATTTCACATCTTGGTCTTATATATTGTGCAACCCACAGTGAGAATTACAGTATGCAATTCTGTATAGCTGTTTCAGTTCTGTACCTTGCATTATATTTTATCATAATTACATCATTATATATCTATATTAGTTTTCTTTCTTCTAAGATATATAATAACAGAACTGGTCTTCACTATGTACTTACAATATTTACAATTGTTTACTCTGCAGCAGTTATATGGTTTTATTCACAGGAATCGAATTACCTTACTGCTGATAATGCGATATCTGTAGAGGCATTTATTAACTTCTACCTTGGATTTGGCATATTGACATGTTTTTTATGCCTTTTAACCGTGCTTATTAACAGAAATACAATTCCTACTGTAGTTAACAAATATGCGATGGTTTTCATACCTGCTGACTTTCTTATGCTTACAGTCCAGTATCTTACTAAAAATGCTATATTTACAAGTCTCACATATGTATTACCTTTTATGATTTATTACACATTGTTTCATAGTAATCCATATGATGAATTTATTGGATGCCAGAATCAGAATTCTTTCAACGCAAGATTTTCTGACAGTGTGAAAATGAAGAGAAACTTCCTTGTTGTATATCTTAGTTTTCCACAATTAAAAAATGTTAATTATGCTATACACAACAGTAAGATTGAAGTTATTGCCGCTAAAGTCTGTCGTAAGATAGAACAGCAGCACCATATGGTACACATTTACAGATTTAATAATGTTGATTTTGCTATGATTCTTTATATCAAAAATGAAGCAAAAATAAGACAATTTCTCAATAATGTTGAACAATGTCTTATAGAACATATGCATTATTCAACCTACAACGTTAACTATAAAATAGTTGCCATACAGAACAATCCTGTCATAACTAATGTACACAAGCTTAATTCTATGTCTGATTACCTTTTCAACAAAATATATAACGAAACTGGAAACCAGTGTTATCTTGCAACCGATAAGGACTACAGGGAATTCCATGAGAATTATAAGATAGAACAGCTTCTTTTAGACATAAGAAACCAGAATAATCTTAATGATGAACGTGTTTTATGTTATGCACAGCCAATATTCAGTGTCAGTGAAAACAGCTTCAGAACCGCCGAAGCACTTATGCGCTTATCACTTGATGGGACTATCATCTATCCTGACAGATTCATTCCTTTAGCTGAAAAGAATCATTGTATACACACTCTTACTATGATTATGATTAATAAGGTCTGTCAGATAATAAAAGATTTTGAGGCAAAATATGACTTTGATGCCATTACTGTCAACTGTTCTTCATCAGAATTATCAAACCGTGACCTTTTTGATGAACTTATGAATATAATAAGCAGCAATGAAATCAATCCACAGCATATAAGGCTTGAACTTACAGAAAGTGCTATATTTGATGATTTTAATATGGTGCTTCGTAACATGGAAAAACTCAATCAATCTGGCATCAAGTTCTATCTTGATGACTTTGGAACAGGATATTCTAATCTTGAACGCATTATAGGATGTCCTTTCTATACAATTAAGTTTGATAAAAGTCTGCTGTATAAATCGCTTGATAACTCAGCCGTATCTGATATTGTTTCGCACCTTACAAGTGTCTTTAAAGAACAGGGATTTATACTGCTGATAGAGGGCGTTGAGAATGATGAACAGGCAGACTACAGCATTGACAAAGGATTTGATTATATACAGGGTTACAAATATGCCAAGCCACAACCTGTCATTCAGCTTAAAGATTACTTTAATAGGGCTTCAGCGTGATTATATTACTGTTTAACACACATTCGATTAACATACGGACGACATCATAT
>DJDY01000015.1 GCA_002435585.1 Lachnospira sp. UBA5912 | reverse complement strand
GCTTCCTTTTTCTTTGCGCTTATCAAAATGACTGCCGCATTAAGAGTTATGTGCTTAATGTGGCAGTCACTTATCATACTGTTATTTATTCTTTTATTTCAGCTTCTTTAAGTATGTAAGCTCTGATGTATTAGCATCTGCATTAAGCATAAGATTGATATCATTAATCATACTTCCGATTGTATCTGCAATCTGGAAGAAATCAGGTGTTGTGCACCATACATTACCATTCTTAACTGCCTTTAAGTCAGACAGAACGCTGTTATAAGATGTAAAATCAGCAAGAGTAGATGGTTTTCCACCTAAGCTCCATACATATATAATATAATCCGCATCTTTAGCTTTCTCATAGAAGCTTTCTATTCCAAGTTCCTGTGTACCAGTCTTGTCTGGATTGAGATCTGAGAATATGTAGTTACCACCTGCTATATTAACCATCTGTGCAAGATAATCTCCTGCATTTCTTACATATAACTTGCCCTTTGATGTTATATAGAATACTGCAACTGACTTTCCTGTATTCTCTGCCTTAGAAAGTGTATCTACATAAGCTGCCTGCTCATTGTACATAGCTGTAGCTGTCTCTTCCTCATTGCAGAGTGCTGCATATAACTTAGCCCATTCTACTCTTCCTAATGGATGATCCTCATAAGTAGACTGGTCTAATATAAAGTTAACGCCTAATTCTTTTAACTTAGCTGCCACATCCGGTACGCTTGTAAGCATAGTTGAATATATGGCAAGTGAAGGTGAACCTGCTATGATTGATTCATAATCAGGTGCCTTATAATCGCCAACATATGTAAGCTTTCCATCATCAAATGCCTTCTTAACTGCATCTATATACCATGAATTCTTATCATAAGTAACCTGGCTTATGCTTGAAAGACAGTTACTTGCACTCATAAGTGATGTAACTGGTGTAGATGATACAAGCATATTAGTTACAGGAGCCTTTAATACTAATGTATCAGCATCCACTCCCTGTGGTGTTGACATGCCATCTGGAACAAGTAATATCTTAGACTGCTTAGATACAATGGCTGTATCCTCATCCCTGTTTGTTATCGTAAGGAGCTTATAGCCACCCTTATAATAATCTACTGAAAAAAGCTTTGCATACTGAAGTTCCATAGAATGATCGAACACTAACTGTCCGTCATAGTTACTATTGTTGTCTGATTTGTTTCCTGAACTTGTACCACACCCACCCATTACAAGAGTAGATACAAGCATTACCAGCACGAGCATAAGTGCCAGAAATCTCTTTTTCTTCATTATCTTTCTTCCTTTCCTTTTCTTATGAAGATGTTGTGATGATCGCGCTATTTTCTGCAGAAAGGAACGGCATATCACATATATCATCTATATACCGAAAAAGTATGATATACTTACGCTTATATACGCCGGCACAAAAATCAATAGTCTGTTGTTCTCGCAACGACTATTGTGACTCTGCCTGTAAACCGGTCTTCTGACTCACAGATCATAAGTGATATCCGCCTTCCCGGATTGTATAACTAATCCAGTGGCATAATGGACACCGCCTCCCTGTATACAGCAGCGGAACTGTTCAGGATTCCCACCTGATTCCCTGAAGTAAAATATATAAGACTTATATACATATATCACACAATATATAATAAATATATTATCAATTCCTATACTTCTACTTCGTTTACAGTGATTATTTCGTTATCATCAATATTATGATATAAATGTTTGAATTAGACACTTACATCATCAGTATAATTATTAAAAATAAAATTATACTGATATATTATTTCATATAATTATTAGAATTGCAAGGTTTTTATACCGCCAATATTATCCGTAAATTATCGCCAATATTATCCAATATCATTCCCATAAAACACTATTTTTTATGAATATTGTACTTCTTCATATCCATATTCAAGTTATATTATCCAGTTTTTCTTTAATAGTAATAGTAAATGGTTTATACATCATTTCATCTTCTCTGACAAAAACTTTACTATATAATCATAATTCTCTGGCATATGTGGAAATGTGCAATTAGTGCAATCCTTTATCTTCTTTCCACTGGCACGCTCTATTATGCGTGGATTACCAGGACAATCCTCATACTGGTTTAACGGACAATAACAAAAAAGGCAGTTAAAATCCTTATCTTTATCTATCTTATGACACGGATAATATTTGCAGTTTTCATTTTTAAAATAACGGTAACTGTTTTGCATATATTTCCTCCTTTATCTGCTTATCAGCAAATGAACCAAACACGGGATAATAAACAGCATATTCTGCGGTCTTTTCTCGTATTATTCCAGACATTTTATCTATCAATCATTAGATTTTTTCTAATGGTGTTTATATATATCAAATTCTAAAACCGACTTATTCCTGTTATCATAAAGAAAAAAGCATAAAGTAAAAAAGAAAGGAATCTTTTGTATGGAAAATCATAAAATGGGAACAATGCCCATAAACAAGTTACTTTTAACCATGGCAGCACCTATGATTCTTTCTATGATGATTGGTGCCCTCTATAATATAGTTGACAGCATTTTCGTAAGCAATTACAGTGAGGATGCGCTTACTGCTGTATCACTTGCGTTTCCAATTCAAAATGTAATAGTTGCTCTTGGAACTGGTGTAGGCGTAGGCATCAATGCTCTGCTTTCACGTCTATTAGGTGAAAAAAGGCAGGAGGAGGTCAATAAAACAGCAGGCAATGGCTTGTTTTTAAGTTTTATAGTGTATTTCATTCTGCTGATATTCGGGCTCTTCGGAGTAAAATGGTTTTACCACATCCAGACAACCGAACAAGCTATCTGTTCAATGGAAACTGCGTATCTGTCTATTATATGTATTTTTTCTTTTGGACAGATCTTTCAGCTCGTAGTAGAAAAGCTTTTACAATCAACTGGAAGAACGACTTATACCATGATAACCCAGATAACCGGGGCAATTATTAACATTATCCTTGATCCAATCCTGATTTTTGGATATTTTGGTATGCCAGCTATGGGAACTTCTGGTGCCGCCATAGCAACTGTTATTGGACAAATTATTGCCATGACTCTCGGCTTTATATTTAACATAAAATACAATAAAGAAATACATTTTTCTTTTTCATATCTTAAGCCATGCCTATACTATATAAAAACTATCTGCTCTGTTGGAATCCCAGCCGGAATTACAATGTTTATCAGCAGTATTATGTCCTTTGGCATCAATAAAATATTGCTTAATTCATCTACGACTGCTGCTGCTGTTTTTGGTGCTTATTTTAAATTGTATACTTTTGTATCAATGGCAGCATTTGGTCTTAATAATGCACTTATCTCTATTGTTGCATACAATCTTGGAACCAAAAAACATGACCGCATAAAACAGTCCATCCGGTTAAGTGGGATATATTCTGCTTTGATTGGGCTTATTGGACTTATAATATTGCAGCTATTCCCGAAGCAGATTATGATGGCTTTTCATGCCTCCGACACAATGACAGCGATAGGAATAACAGCCCTGCGTATAACAAGCTTAGGCTTTATTTCTGCCTGTGTATCAATCATGGTCTGCTATGCACTACAAGGACTTTCTATCGGCACACCAAGCATGATTATTTCTGCCGCACGACAAGTCATCATCCTTCTTCCTGCCGCATACGTTTTTGAAAAAATGTTTCAGGTTACTGGTGTATGGATTGCATTTCCACTCACTGAAATAATCGTTATGTTCATTGCCTGCATATATCTAAGGCATATTTTACGGAGAATATAATGTTTTACTATTTTGTTGTAAAGCTTATTACAACTCCAAATACTGATGATACGGTATGGCATACACAAAAATCCATGCTATGTTTCGTCTTATGCGTGTGCGCCCGAAACTGCAGCGATTGACTTTTTTGACCCTATTAAACCAATCATAAGCCCTATTTTATAGCAGTTTGGAGTCATGATTGGTTTAATATCGGTTTAAATAAAGGAAATTTGATTCCATCCCTTTATATACCCTCTTCCGTGAAATAAGCATACAGGATGCACATGTTTCCCGCTTATATAGTAGCCAAATACCTCTTTAGATCCTTGTTCTTCAATCATTCACATCACCTGTAACTAAAATCCAAAATCATCAACAAACGCAATATCAATCATAAACTCATACTGCTGCAAGATATTCTTCTCATCGTTAGCATCTGCCAACACAAGATAATACTTGTCTCCATACTTATATTCTCTTGATTTCAAAGTAAACTTCTCATGGAATGTTCTCTTCTCCGGTGCATCTTCCCTGCTATTAGCAATCATAGGCACATCAAATGAAATCTTTTCGCCATCCTCTGTAGTAAAGTAAGCCACGATACTTCTTGCTTTCATGGTGTCTGTGACTTTTTCTGTCTGAATGAAATCAAAGTATGTGATAAGATTCGTCACCTTACGGGTAACAGATGTTAGGACAACATCCACATAATCGTATGCCACACCTCTGGTATTCGTTGTAAGTTCAATGACCGGAACTATCATCTCATGCAGAGACGTTCCACCATGTACATAGTTCTGTCCACCTCCGGCAACCTTGAAAATATCTGCTCCAACCGGAGTATCTACATAAAGTTTATTGAGATACGCCATTGTTCTTGCCATGATTCCCTGCTCATTTACTGCATCTTCTGTAATAAGGAATCTCTTGTTTGTATAAAGGCATTTATCCTTTGGATATGTAACTTTATCAAACTCCTGTAATCTGTCTCTCTTATATAAGAAGCCATGATCCGCAGTTATGAAAAACTTCGGTGTAGACACATATATTGTCAGCTTTCTAACTAATTTATGTATCTCCTCTATTGCCTCTGCACAAGCGTTGAATACCTCATTCTCACTTGCAGGCTTGTCTCCTCTTGCATCCACCTGATTGTGATAGATGTACACGATATTCCTGCCCTGAATCAGCTCCCTGATTCGGGCCTGATTAGCATTTGCCACTTCATCAAATGACAAAGCCACATTATTTTCATTATAAGATTTCAGTATCTTGTCTCTCTGTTCCATACTTGCACATGCTTGTCCATCAACAGTCACATTCAAGTTGCCATCCACCTGCATCTCTTTATGTGGAAGCAGACTTGCCATTCCAACAGATGTAACAGAAGGCAGACAGCTAATCATACACTCCATCTTCGGTGTACACTTTTCATCCAATTCCAATCTGCCAAAAAGTTCCTTTGCACACTCATACCGGAAGGCATCTGAAATAATCACAATTACCCTCTGCTTTCCATCGTAACCTCTAAGATAATGCTTATAGAAATCTTCCTGCTTTGGCAGGTCTGTAGCATTCATTACCTCATTTGTGAAATTCTCATTCCACTTCGGTGTTATCTTCTGCAAATATGTATTAGCATAAATATTCTCTACTCTCTGTCTTACATCAGAGAATCTGCTGTTATCTTCAATCTGGTCATATGCATAATAGTACCATCTATAATATAAATCTATCAAATAGTACTCTTTCTGATAATTTGCAACTAACATCTTAATATCACTTGAAAACTCTATAAGTGATACAGACTTCATCATCAAATATGCATACTTGATAGTCGTATATTCATTCTTGTATCTTTCGCTATAATGATATGCCTTAGACATTCTCTG
>DJDY01000148.1 GCA_002435585.1 Lachnospira sp. UBA5912 | reverse complement strand
AACGTGCGCCGCTAGGCGCACATACAAAACAGGTGCGGAATTTTCCGCACCTGTAAGCATTAAGCAAATTCTTATTTAACTCAAAAAGTTCTAATTAATAGTATTATGCTAATGAAGATAACTTTTTATTCTTCTCTTATCAAATAACATTAATAATATATTATGTTATTGAATTTAAAAATACCAACATTGCATTCCTTTGTTCTTATGATACAGTAATATATTAATTCTAAAATGTGTAATTAATTCTTAAAACTATGTATAGGTGCTGGTATTCTACCAGGTCTGTTAACAAACGCTGAACAGTCAAATGTATTAACTGGCATTATAGGAGCATAGCCTAAAAGTCCACCGAATTCTACGGTCTCGCCAACACCTTTTCCAACAACAGGAATAACTCTTACAGCTGTTGTCTTCTGGTTTACCATACCAATAGCAGCTTCGTCCGCAATAATACCTGATATAGTTGTTGCCTTAGTATCTCCTGGTATAGCTATCATATCAAGACCTACAGAACATACACATGTCATAGCTTCTAGCTTCTCTATAGTGAGTGAACCGGCATTAACCGCATCTATCATTCCCTGATCTTCACTGACAGGTATAAATGCACCACTAAGTCCACCTACATAAGACGATGCCATAACGCCGCCTTTCTTGACCTGATCGTTAAGAAGTGCAAGTGCTGCTGTTGTACCAGGTGCACCAGCTCTTTCAAGTCCGATTTCTTCAAGAATCTCTGCAACCGAGTCTCCAACTGCTGGTGTTGGGGCAAGTGAAAGATCAATAATTCCGAAAGGAATGCCAAGTCTTTTAGAAGCTTCCTGTGCAACAAGCTGTCCTACTCTTGTTATCTTGAATGCTGTCTTTTTGATAGTTTCACATAACACTTCAAAGCTTGCACCACGTACACTTTCGAGTGCATACTTAACAACTCCGGGACCACTGACACCAACATTAATAATAGCATCATCTTCTGTGACACCATGGAATGCACCAGCCATAAAAGGATTGTCATCTGGAGCATTACATAAAACAACAAGCTTTGCGCATCCGAGTGAATCTGCATCCTTAGTAAGAGCAGCTGTCTCCTTAACTATCTCTCCCATAAGTCTTACAGCATCCATGTTAATACCAGTTTTAGTTGAACCAACATTAACAGAACTGCATATCAGCTCTGTTGAAGCAAGAGCCTTTGGGATAGAACGGATAAGAAGCTCATCACTCTTAGTCATGCCCTTTGATACAACTGCTGAATAACCACCTATAAAGTTAACGCCTACCTCGTGCGCAGCTTTATCAAGTGTCTTTGCAATAGTTACATAATCATCAGGTGTTTTACAACAAGAAGCACCAACAAGTGATATTGGTGTAATAGAGATTCGTTTATTAACTATAGGAATGCCTATTTCCCTCGATATTTCCTCTCCTGTTTTAACAAGGTCTTTTGCAAGTGTTGTAATTTTTTTATATATCTTTTCGTTTACTTCTGCAAGATTATCGCTTGCACAATCAAGTAAGTTAATACCAAGTGTAATTGTTCTTACATCAAGATTTTCCTTCTCAACCATCTTGTTTGTTTCAGTAACTTCATATATGTTAATCATTTTTCTCCTCATTTCTGCCTGCAGAAAATATCATAATCCGCAATGTACAGGCTTGCTTTTGACATTTATATTATAATGCAATTATATTCTATGCATCATATCAAAGATTTCTTCTCTCTGACACTTAATAACAACGCCAATCTCATTTCCAAGCTTATCAAGTTTTGCATTAACATCATCAAAACCGCTTGTTGAGTTAGATAAATCAACTATCATCATCATGTTAAAGTATCCAGATACAATAGTCTGGGAAATATCAAGAATATTAATTCCTGTATCAGCAAGATATGTACATACCTTTGCAATAATACCTACTGTGTCTTTTCCTACGACTGTGATTACACATTTCTTCATATTTTTCCTCTTTCCCGCGTTTATCACGCATATTAAGTGTGAATATTTATGTAAATGTAACTTATAAAGATACATTTATCATTAGATTTTAAAACATGCTGCATATATTTTCAATAGATATACTGTACTATTTTTCATAACTATCTTTCATAATATTTTCAAACCTGGCATTCATACCTTATATTACAGTCTATATTGCAACCGATATTTTTACATTTCTCATAATATTTAATAATTTTGTTACCAGTCAGATCTGTTTTATATCTATAATTATACATTTTATATTCAGATGTACTACACCTCAAGCATTGAAGAAGGTTCACTTCTGTTAGCAACTTCTATGTATATATCTCCGGCCTTGTACTCATTTTCACTCATATCTATCTCAAGTTTTACAGTCTCATAAGCCAGCTTGTCATAATTATTTTCTTTACTCAGATGTCCAAGATATATTCCTTTGATATGGTCATTAAGCAGGTTATTGATAAGCCTTGCGGATGTTTCATTGGAAAGATGACCTTTATCTCCTAGTATTCTCTGTTTAAGATAATAAGGATAACTTCCTAGCTGGAGCATATTAATATCATGATTAGCCTCTACTAACATCATATCTGAATCCGTAAGATTATTTACAATATAATCATCATAATATCCAAGGTCAGTTATGACAGAAGCTTTTTTATCATCACATGTTACATTATAAGCAACCGGCTCATTAGCATCGTGTGACACTCTGAAACTATGTATTGTAAGGTCTTTAATCTTTGTATCGGAATCAGCATTTATAGTGTTGTAATAACTGCTGTCAATCTCTCCAAGGCTCGTTGTTGCCGCTATGCCACTTATGGTACCAGGTGTTGAATATATAGGTATGCCATCCTTTCTTGACATCACCCCAAGCCCCTTTATATGATCTATATGTTCATGTGTTACAAACACTGCATCTATATCCTTAAGCGACAGGTCTATGCTGTTGAGTCCTTCTTCTATCTTTTTCCTGCTTATTCCAGCATCTATAAGTATATGTGTATCATCAGAACCTACATATATACAATTACCGCTGCTACCGCTTGCAATCGGCATCATTCTCATATCGTTTCCACCATTCTTATATTACTTTCATCTTAAAATCCACATTATTCCCAATATATTTTAACTGTATCTCCATCATTGATAGCTGCTGTATATTCACATTTTTCGCCATTAAGAAGAATAACTATATTACCCTTAGGACTTGATAAGTCAAAATCATAAAACTGGAATAAATCAACAAGTATGTAATTGCTCTTTCCAGAAAGCGTTACGGGAGTATTGTTAACTATAATTGTAATATTCCTTATAACATTGCTCTGGCCTGCACCAGTTTCATCAGCAATATTACCAGCAACATTATCTCCGCCAATATTACTTTCATTAATATTATTTTCTTTAATATTATTTTCATCAACGTTGCCACTAACAATATTACTATTATTAACATTATCACTATTGTTTTCACTAGAACCTGCTTCTTTTTTGCCATCAATATTCCGGACATTTATATCAACAGGATTACCATTACCAGCAACATTACTTTCTGTTTTAATATTATCATAATATGGCTCTTTTGCATCGGCAGGCTCATTATATTTATATGATAAATCTCCTGTATCCATCTCATCATATGAATTATATGTATATTCGTCCTCTTCACTCTTTTCTGTAAAATTAACAGTAAAGTTTTCATATACTTTAGTCATCTTGTCCGCAGGCATATTGTTGACCATAATATTATATTTTGTATGATCCAGATCAAGGAATGTAAACAACTGTTCAACTGTATAGAAATTCTCTATACGCACAGCATCTCCATTTCTTATATCATAGAACTCTGACTTTAATTCTCCATTAACATATGCGAATCTAGGACACACAATATTCTTTCCATTCACCTCAAATGTTATATCAGAACCAAATTCATCAATCTGTCCGAGTGTTATAGAGGCAGCTTCACCTATCGTAGACTCTTCAACATATATAATATCATTCTGTTCTATAGGTGTGTTAAGACTTGCAGGTTCCCTGTTAAGTGTTATAACAGCGCCTTCTCCCGGAAGTCCTCTTACAAGTCTTGTCTTGCCATTAAGCATATATTCTATCTCTTTACCACGTCTTGGAAACAGCTTCTCGTTAGGATACCCTATCTGCATTATGGCATCAAATACAGTAAGCTTGTTGTTATCATAAAGCTTTATTCTTTCATTATTAACATTAACAAATATAAACTTGTTCTTCTGTGTGTAATAATTAGTACATATACCAACTGGTGTTACATATAAAGAATCCTTTTCAAAGCCTTCTACATTAAAATCAACTGTAGTAAGCACTTCCTTGCCACGTATAGCAACTCTTTCAGGTGCTATTGAAAGATCAGCGGCAAGATGTTTTACGTAGCTTGGCATCTTTCCACCGCCACCAACAACAAACACCGCATTAACTGACTTTCCACCATTAAGCTCTATAATCCTGTCAGCGGTAGCTTTAGCCATGTTGGCTATTGAATCATCAGCAATAGCCTGTATCTCGCTTGCAGCAACCTTCTGTTCAAGTCCCATAATATCATTAAATGTAACTATATCATTATCTGGATTGCTTGCAGCTATTTTTATAGTCTCCGCTGTATTAAAATCAACAAGATAATTCTTGGCAATCTTTTCTGTTATCTCATCTCCGGCAAGTGGAATCATTCCATATGCAACTATGCTTCCATCCTTAGTTATACATATATCTGATGTTCCTGCACCTACATCAACAAGACAGATGTTAAGAAGCCTGTACTGTTCAGGTATGGCAATATTCATAGAGGCGATTGGCTCCAATGTAAGGGAAGCCACATTAAGGCCGGCATACTCAACAGCTTCATACAAGCCGTCTACAACCTCCTCTGGAAGAAATGTGGCTATAAGTTCAACATATATTTTTCTTGCCTTATGACCTTCAAGATTGCCTATATCATAATCATTGAGCTGATATCTTATAGGCGTATTACCTACACAATAAAACTTTTCTTTGCTGGAACCGTCATTTATCTTATTATGTGCATGCTCTACCGCAAGAAGATTAAGAGAATATATATCTTCCTGTGTAACTCTTGTTTCTTCCTCGAATTCATATTCTGCCGTTGAATTCACTGTCCTTAACACACGTCCGGCAGCCGCTATACATACATCCTTAAGTTCGGTATCCAGCTGGCTTTCAAGTGAAAGCTTAACTTGTCTTATTGTATCACCAACTTTATATATATCATGAATCTGTCCGTCTAACATAGATCGTGTTGTATGAAGCTTTTCTGCCATCGCAACTATCTTAAACCTTCCATACTCAAGATACCCCACAACACCAACTATGCTTCGCGTACCTATATCAAGTCCAAATACATAATTATTAGCATTCTTATCCTTATCCATACATGTTCCTCTTATTATAGTTTCTGTTTATAAAAATGTTTTAAATAAACGTTATTATAAGCAATGATTTATCTCACATATTTTATAGCTTTATCGTCTATTATATTACTAATCACAACATCTTAATATATCACATTAATAATATTATAACAACTCAACAGCTGATTATATGCGAATTCAACATCATATTTATCTAAGTATTTCATTTATTCTGTTAAATGCTTCATTAATATCACCACTATTATCTATACAATAATCGCATTTATCAAGTACTTCTTCTTTCTTTTTCTGGCTTGCAAATATATTATCTATCTTTTCATCTGAATAACCCCTGTTATCTTTAAGGCGTTTTCTTCTTGTATCTTCATTTGCATCTATATACCACACTTCGTCACAGAATACATCATAATGGTCATCAAGCAGCAATGCTGCTTCTACAAAGGTATAATCAAGTTTGCCGGCTATACGGTTATTAGTAACTCTTGTGATTATTTCCTGTTTAACAAGTGGATGTACTATACTGTCAAGTGCAGCACGCTTATTAGAATTGCCAAATATAGCATCTGCAAGTTTTTTCTTATCAATTTCTTTATTGTCATCAAGAATATCATCCCCAAAAAGCATTGTTATCATCTGATAAGCCTTGCCACCCTTATAATACAGGCTCTTTGCTACATCATCTGCCATTATAATCTCACATTTGTAATTATCTGACAGATATTTAAGTATTGCTGATTTGCCAGCACCTATTCCGCCAGTTATTCCTATTACTTTCATATTTATCTTCTTTCCTGCTATTCCTGATTTCCCATTATATCAAACCAGTAATGTCATATAATTCACATTATATTCTAAATGTTTCTTATAGTATTGCCTGATTCTTAAACATAACCATTAATGTGCCTCAAGCCAGTTATGCCCCTGCTTTATATCTATTTCAAGCGGCACCTTAAGACTTACAACTTCTTTCATGCCCTTAGTAAGAATATCCTTTACAGCATCAATCTCATCTATGGCTGTTTCAACAAGAAGCTCATCATGCACCTGAAGGATGAGTCTTGACTTAAGTCCCTGCTCTTTAAGTGCCCTGCTTACCCTTATCATTGCAAGCTTTATAATATCTGCTGCAGTACCCTGTATAGGTGCATTCATTGCAACTCTTTCACCAAATGAACGCTGCATATAATTACTGGATGCCAGCTCAGGTATTTCCCTTCTTCTGTTAAACATGGTAAGCGAATATCCTTTTTCTTTAGCTGATGCAACAAGTCCATCTATAAATGTCTTTATATCTGGATATGATGCAAAGTACTTCTCTATATAAGCCTTAGCCTCCTTAGGCGTAATACTTAAATCCTGGCTGAGTCCGAAAGAACTCATACCATATATTATACCGAAATTAACAGCCTTTGCATTGCTTCTTTGTAACGGCGTAACTTCATCTATAGGAGTGTTGAATACCTCTGCGGCCGTAGCCCTGTGAATATCAGCAGATGAATTATAAGCCTCGATAAGCTTTTCATCACCTGACATGTGTGCCAGGATTCTTAACTCTATCTGTGAATAATCCGCATCAATAAACACATAACCATCCTTAGGTATAAACACCTTTCTTATAGCCTTTCCCATCTCCATTCTTATAGGAATATTCTGGAGGTTTGGTTCCGTACTGCTTATTCTTCCTGTAGCTGTTATCGTCTGGTTAAATGTACCATGTATTCTTCCATCTTCACTTATATATGGAACAAGACCTACTGCATATGTTGAATTCAGTTTAGTAAGCTGACGGTATTCCAATATTTTCTTAACAATGGGATAATCTGGTGCAAGTTTATCAAGTATATCTGCGGCAGTTGAGTATCCACTTTTTGTTTTCTTTCCATTAGGCATTCCAAGCTTTTCAAAAAGAATTACGCCAAGCTGCTTAGGTGAATTGATATTAAACTCTTCCCCAGCTGCTTCATATATCTGTTTTTCAAGTACATTTATTTTTTCTACAAGTACCTTTGAATAATCAGATAACGCCTGTTTATCAACTTTAATACCGAATTTCTGCATATCATAAAGAACAAATATAAGTGGCATTTCTATAGTTTCATACAGATTATACATGTTCTCTTTATTTAAAATATCTGTTATTGTACTACTGCATTTGTAATTAACATATGACGTAAGACATGCTAACTTCATTAGATTAGTATCGTCTTTATCGTATGCTTCCTTTAAGCTCTGTTTACCTAACAATTCCTGTCTTGACATAACAAGCATTGACATATATTCCTTTGAAAGCGCTTCGTAATCATACCTGTCATTATTAGGATGAATCAGATATGCTGCAATCGCTATATCCATAAATGCATGTTCATCTATATCATATTTATCAAATATATGAAGATAATCCTTAAGATTATCAATAACTATATATCTGTTATCAGAAGCTTTCATCAGGTCTGCAAGCTTTTCTATAAGATAATCTGCAAGCACAAATCCATATACTGGAATATAATATATATCTTTGTCATCTAGCGTAAGCGAAATCGCGTACAGCTCTTGTTCTGCCATTATGCTTAATCCAATCTTATTCTTCTTAGATATGCATTTTTTAGCCTTATTAAATATATTTTCAACTTCAGAAAGTTCTGTAACATTCACGAAATATTCATAGCACTCAGGCTCTGATTGTATATTACCATCACATCTTTTCAGCATATTTTTAAAATCATATCTCTTAAATAACTTATATGATTCATCATTAAACATATTATCTATAGATGCATCCTTAACATTATAATCCACATCAACATCTATTTTTATTTCTGATAAGAATCTGCTAAGCTTAATCTGGTCAACATTCTCAGATATTGACTTTTTAGCCTTAGGCGGTTTAAGCTCGTCCATATGCTCAAATATATTGTTTATATCATGATATTGTATAATAAGTGCTGATGCCGTCTTAGGACCAATTCCTGGTGCTCCTGGTATGTTATCCGAAGAATCACCCATAAGCGCTTTCATCTCTATGAATTCTGATGGTGTAACCCCGTAAAGCTTTTTAACATCCTCAGGATAATAGTCTTCAACCTCTGTAGAACCTTTTTTTGTTTTAGGAATGCGTATTTTTATCTTAGTATCAGCAAGCTGTAAAAGATCTCTGTCTCCTGACACTATAGATACATCTATTCCTTCCTTCTGTGAATTCTTGGCAATCGTTCCAAGAAGATCATCAGCCTCAAAGCCTTCTTTTTCTACTATCTTAACATTCATTGCCCTAAGAAGTTCTTTCATGAGCGGAACCTGTTGTTTTAATTCAGGCAGCATAGGTTTTCTTGTTCCCTTATAATCCGCATATGTTTTATGTCTGAAAGTAGGTGCACTTAAATCAAATGCTACTGTAACATAATCTGGTTTTTCTTCATCTATGAATCTGAACATTATATTTAAGAATCCATACATAGCATTGGTATGTATACCTTCACTATTAGTCAGGTCAGGAATACCATAAAATGCCCTGTTTAATATACTATGTCCATCTATAAGTAAAAGCTTACCCATGTCAATCCTCCATTCATATATCTACCAATATAGATACTTTTTAATATTTCAAATATTTAATAAAATCTAATGATAACGCACACCAGAACCATCAAAAGCATAAGTATGTTAATAAATATATTCATCATTCTTATATCATGATTCCACTGCCGTGCCATTCTGCATTGCTCTATGCTTTTTTTCAGTTTCAAATCAACTAACGTCTTAAAATCATATGAATCAATACAGCTTTTTATATCAGCTGGCAGTTTATCTGCATCATAATTCTCATCAAGTCCATATGATACAATATAATATATTTCCAATTCTTCCTTACAATCTTCACAGTGGATAATATGATCTATGAATTTTTCTTCTTGTTTTAATGATAACCGGCCTTCATCATAATCCTTTATCATCTTTTGATAATTCTTACATACATTCATATATTTCCCCATTCCTGCCATTCTATTGTTTCCACTTACAATATATTGTATTATCTACAATACATACAATTCCAGTAATATCAGCTGGTTTGGACTTTCATTCGTTATATTATAACAGAAAGCACGCAGACTTTCCATAGAAAGTCTGCGTGCTTTTCCAAACCGCTTTTCTAATACTCAGTTAATCATGTTTTTCACGATTAATTACACGTAATATAAGGTTAACAGCTTCATCAATACCATAGCTTGCACTATTGATACACAAATCATAGTTATACGCCTGACCCCATACATTATTTGTATAGAATTTATAATAACGTTCTCTTTTCTTATCGAATTTTACAAGTCTTTTCAGAGCTTTTGAATATGGTATTTTTTCAAGTTCCATAATACGTCTCGCCCTCTGTTCGACTGGGGCAGTTATAAACACACTTATATGTGGGATATTGTTATTTTTAAGAATAACATCAGCACAACGCCCTATAACTATAAAATCCTCCTTTTCTGCAAGTTCACGAAGAATCTCAGATTCGTTAAAGAAAGCTGCATCATTAGCAGGAAGTCCATGATTACGACTGAATCTTCTGGCTTTTTCCGGTTTAATCATATCATGGCTCAGGTCTATTTTGGTACTCTTGAACCTTGCATCCTTTTCTGCATCTTTTCTTAAAACAATGTCTTTAAAAATCTCAGCATCATAATAATTAAGATGAAGTTTATCTGCAAGAGCAAATCCGATATCAGTACCCGCACTTCCCTCTGTACGGCTTATACATATTATCATACGCTTATCTTCATTATGTCTGTGAAGATTAGACACATTCAATTCACTGATTGATGTATCAAGAATATCTACTGAATTAAATATATGAGGTATCTCAGCTATTTCCTGTAATATGTCATTATACTCCGTCATAAACTTTGACTTTTCAGCTTTATCATGAATAGTTCTTGCCATATTACCTACAAGCGCTACCTCGCTTCTTAAAGTATATCCATGTGGATTACTATATATAAGTGCACTTAATTTATCTACACATTTGGCCTTGTCACCTATAAATACACGTCCAAGGTCTGAACCTACTGATTTATATACTCTTTCATCAAGGTCATATATCTTATTAGCAAGGTCTAAGGCAGTTTTCTTCAATTCTTCAGGACTTACCGAAGCATTGTCGTTATTTGTATTATTAATATTTTCACTCATTATGCCCACCTCCTATAAAAAGAATATAAGTGTATCCAGAATAAATACAGGAACAAGAATACCTATTGACCACAGCATATATCCGAAAAATCCTGGCATTCTGACACCATTTTCATCCGCTATTGACTTAACCATAAAGTTAGGTGCATTACCAATATATGTTCCAGCACCCATGTATACCGCGCCACAAGAAATAGCCATAAGTACCTTAGCAGTTATAACGCCTACACTTGTTGTAATACCGCTTGCAAATCCAAGACTTCCGGCTGTAGTGAAGAATACAAGATATGTAGGTGTGTTATCAAGGAAACTTGAAAGA
>DJDY01000139.1:771-5516 GCA_002435585.1 Lachnospira sp. UBA5912 | reverse complement strand
TTAATGTGCAGTTTTGAAGGAATGATCATTAAGAGGCGTGAAGCCTCTTTTTTTTTGCAAACAATGATGTTTCAAAATATAACATTTGTAAAATATCTTTTGAAAATGGGCAATATTAATTGCCATTATAGACATTTTTTGATATAATATTGTACAAATAGTACGTGATTAATGGAGGATATAATATATGGAAACTAATATATTAATGGAAAGTGGTACTAATGAATTAGAAGTGCTTGAATTTATGGTTGGTGGAAACCATTATGGAATTAATGTTGCTAAGATTAAGGAGATAGTTCCATATAGTAAGGTAACTCCTGTACCTAATTCACATCCTTGTGTTGAAGGTGTGTTTATGCCAAGAGATCTTATGATAACAATAGTGGATCTTGCAAAGGTTATTAAGTGTAAGCCATCAGATGATATAACTAAGGATATGTTTATCATAACGAATTTCAATAAGCTTAATGTTGCATTTCATGTAGCTTCAGTAGTTGGAATTCACAGGGTATCATGGACTGACATTATTAAGCCTGATAGTACAATCAGCAGTGCTGACAGTGGTATAGCTACAGGTGTTGTTAAGATAGACGGACAACTTATTATCATACTTGATTTTGAAAGGATAGTTTCGGATATAAGTCCAGAAACAGGATTAAAGGTGTCTGATATAGACAAGCTTGAAGGAAGACCTAAGAATGAATCACATATAGTAATAGCAGAAGATTCACCTTTGCTTATGAAACTTATATCAGATTCACTTGTTAAATCAGGATATGATAACCTGACATTATGTGCTAATGGACAGGAAGCATGGGACTGTCTTACTAAGCTAAAGGATTCTGATGAGATGGATGTTGCCTGTGTTATAACAGACTTAGAGATGCCACTTATGGATGGACACAGACTTACAAAGCTTATAAAGACAGATGATAAGCTAAAAGAGATACCTGTTGTTATATTCTCTTCACTTATTAACGACCAGATGAGGGCTAAGGGTGAAGCATTAGGAGCAGATGTTCAGTTATCTAAGCCTGAAATAGGCTTATTAGTTAACGAAATAGACAAGCTTCTTAGAAAGTAAGATATATAATCAGGTAATCAATGATTATTCTGTTTGATAAATGGTGTTATCTTAATGATAACACCATTTGTATTTTATATATTACGAAATTTATGAATTAATGAGGTTATTATATGGATAACAATGATAAGGATATTAATATGAACGCAGATTGTAGTTCGCCAGAGCAGTTGTGCAGCACAATCAGAGAAGATATAGAAACATATGATGGCATACTTTTTGGTTTTGGAACAGAGCTGTTTAAACAGAAAAATGAAGATATTAATGATGTATTAGATAAGTTGGCTGAATATCTTAATCATAAAAATTGTTTTATAATATCTTCGATAAAAGAAGACACACTTAGAAAGTCCGGCTTAAACCAGAAAAGAATAGTATGTCCATATTTAGCTGAAACAGATAAAGAAACAGAGGATAAGCAATGGGAATTATATAATAAATGGTTATCCGGAACATTGGCTAAAAAACTTCTTGTAATAGAGTTAGGAGAGAACTTTAATAATCCTAATCTTATTAAGTGGCCATTTGAAAGAGTAGTTATGATTAATGATAAAGCACGTTTTTATAGAATACATAGCATGTTTTATCAGATACCTCCAGAGATAAAGGATAAATCAGTTACTTACAAATATGATTCATATGAAATATTAAAAATGCTTGTAAATATTGTTAAATAGATTACTTTATGGTAGTATCTTATATATATGTATAAAGGTGGTGGAATTGTGGCTGCAAACGAAGAAGATTATCTGGATGGTCTTTTAAAATCATTATCCGATAAGGAGAATGCAGATAAAGAATTAAAAGATGAAGAAGAAGAGGAAATTAAAGAACAGGTCAGGGAAGCTGTAGAAAAATCAAGCGAACCTAATAATAAGTTTGAAAATATATATGTTGATGATCCAGCAGAGAATGATGGCAAACAAGTAAGTGATGAGCATGTTGAGAAAGTCTTAAATGATGTTATGACTGTACCAAGAAAGATGGCTGCACCAGGGGTTGATGAATCTTACATAGTTGATGAACAACCTGAAGATGTAAAGGAAAATACAGTTACACCTGAGGAAGTAGCTAAGATTGCCAAAGAGAAAGAAAATGCTGAAAAAGTTGATGATACAGTTAAGAATTCAGAGGCTGAAAAAGCATTGGATAAGATGCTTGAGGAAACAGGAAAAGAAGAAACAGTCGGTTCTAATCTTAGCAAAGATGATGAGCTTGTTAAAGACATGAATCTTTCTGAAGGTGAAAAGGACAGACTGGTTAATATGAATCTTGATGATTTAATAGATGATGTTAATTCAGACAAAGATTCGGAAAATGAAAATGGAACATCAGCAGTTAATGATCTGCTTTCACAGATGGGACTTGAAAATGATGAAACAGCAGATACTGATAATTCAGAAGCTGCTTCATCAACTGAAATGTCAGAGGATAAGCAGACAACATCAGATTCTGCGGCAACATCAGGTGATGATGTCAAGAAACAGCTTGAAGATGAACTTAAAAATGTTAAAAAGAAAAAGAAAAAAGGACTTTTATCTGTTATTAAAGATATATTCTTTGAGAGCCTTGAAGATGATGCAGAAGGAACAGATAACAATCTGAAAAAGGCTGATAAAGCAGCTAAGAAGGCTGCCAGAAAAGCGGCAAAGGCGGTAAAGAAAACAAATAATGATTCAGATAAGGCTGCTTTAACACAGGAACAGCCGGCTAATAAAGAAAAATCTGATAATAACGTTGATAAAACTAAAGAGAAAGATGAAAATGAACTTCTTATTGAAGAAGTGTTCCATGGTAAAGATACTTTGGATGATTCAGCTGCACCTAAAAAAGGATTGATAGCAAAGATAAAATACAGAATCCAGCAGTTTAAAGCTAAACAGGCTAAAGAAGATAAAGCTGAAGAACAGCAGGAAGAAATAGAAAGACAGGAAAAAGAGCAGAAGACAGAAGCAAAGAAGGCACAGGCTAAAGAAAAGAAGCAAAAAGCTGCAGCCGATAAGGCAGCTAAGAAAGAACAGGCCAAGAAAGCAAAAGCAAACAAGCCAAAGAAAGAGAAAAAACCAAAGAAAGAAAAGGTAAAACAGCCACCAAAACCAGGTGATATAATTAGATTTAAACCAAAGTCAGTAGTTGTTTTTGTAATGCTTATTGCAGGTGTTATTGTATTAATCCAGGTATTTGGGTATGCTATCAATTATAGTAACAAGGTAAATCTCGCAAAGTCTTATTATGCTGAACAGGATTATGATAAAGCATATAACAGCTTAAGCGGAATGAAATTATCCGGCAATGAAGAGACTCTCTATAATCAGGCTAAGGTTGTTATGTATGTTCAGAGACAATATGAATCATATGAGAATTATGAGAAAATGAATATGCATACAGAAGCGCTTAATTCACTCATAAAGGGTATAGATAGATATCAGACTTATAGAAATGAAGCAAGGGATCTTGGTGTTGAAGACAAGATGACAGATGCTTATAATCTTATAATCAATGCATGTAAGAACAGATTCCAGATATCTGAGTCAGAAGCTATAGGTTTAGTTGAATTATCCAAGAGAGATTTTACAAGCTATTATTATAAGATAGAGGGCTATGGAGATTCAATAAAATAAATTAATCACGATTACATGAATTGCAAAGCAATACGGCAATCTGTAAACATTTATCAGAGGCAAATCCATTTTGCCTCTGATATCACATATATTGAATTGGAGAAGTTTTATTTAAAAGGAGTTGGATATGTTAGCAATTATCGATTATGATGCTGGTAACTTAAAGAGCGTTGAGAAGGCTCTTATATCGCTTGGAGAGGAAGTCGTTGTATCAAGAGATCCAGGTGAAATATTACAGGCAGACAAAGTTATTCTTCCTGGTGTAGGGGCATTTGGTGATGCTATGAATAATCTTGATCATTTTGGTCTGGTAGATACTATTAAGAAAGTTGTAGATAATAAAACCCCATTTCTTGGTATATGCCTTGGACTACAGTTATTATTTAAAGAAAGCGAGGAAACTCCAGGGGCAGAGGGGCTTGATATTCTTCCTGGTAAAATATTAAAGATACCAGCAGCAAAGGGAATAAAAATACCTCATATGGGATGGAATTCACTGGATGTTAAGCCAGGTGCCAGATTGTTTAAGGGACTTCCTGATAATCCATATGTATATTTTGTTCACTCATATTATCTTAAGGCAGATGATGATTCAATAGTTGCGGCTTCTACAGAATATTCGACTCATATTCATGCATCAGTGGAAAAAGATAATGTATTTGCTTGTCAGTTCCACCCAGAAAAGAGCAGTGAGTTAGGACTTAAAATACTTAAGAATTTTGCTGAATTATAGATTGGAGATAGTACATAATGTTTACTAAGAGAATAATACCTTGTCTTGATTGCAAAGATGGAAGAGTTGTTAAAGGAACTAATTTTGTTGATCTTAAAGATGCAGGAGATCCTGTTGAAGTAGCTGCCATGTATGATAAATCTGGTGCTGATGAGCTTGTATTTCTTGATATAACAGCTTCAAGTGATGGAAGAAATACAACAGTGGATCTTGTAAGAAAAGTGGCTGAAAAAGTGTTTATACCTTTTACAGTTGGCGGAGGAATAAGAAGCGTTGATGATTTCAAAGTGTTACTTAGAGAAGGTGC
>DJDY01000139.1:0-748 GCA_002435585.1 Lachnospira sp. UBA5912 | reverse complement strand
ACAAGATTTCTGTTAATTCAGCGGCAATTATGGATCCAACACTTATATCAAGGGCGGCTGATAAATTCGGCAGTCAGTGTGTAGTTGTTGCAATAGATGCCAAAAGACAGGAAGATGGTCATTGGAGCATTTATAAGAATGGTGGAAGAGTTAATATGAATATTGATGCTGTTGAGTGGGCTGTTAAGGCAGAACAGCTTGGAGCAGGAGAGATACTTCTTACAAGTATGGACTGTGACGGCACTAAAGCAGGATACGATATTGAGCTTACAAGAGAGGTTGCTTCTAATGTATCAATTCCAGTTATAGCCTCAGGCGGAGCTGGTAATATGGAGCATTTTTATGATGCCTTCACAGAAGGTATGGCAGATGCCGCATTAGCTGCTTCTTTATTCCACTATAAAGAGATGGAAATAAATGATTTAAAGCAGTATTTATCTGATAAGGGAATACCTGTAAGATTAGTTAAGTAGATATTGGAGGGTGTTATTATGTCAATGATAACTAATGATTGGAAAGACGCTTTAAGTGATGAATTTAAGAAAGATTATTACAGAAAGTTGTATACATTTGTAAAAGATGAATATAGCAGATGTGTTGTCTATCCTCCAGCAGATGATATTTTTAACGCATTTCATTTTACACCTTTAAAAGATGTTAAAGTGCTTATATTAGGACAAGACCCATATCACGAGGTAAATCAGGCACATGGGCTTAGTTTCTCGGTCCTTCCGGGCAATCCTATTCC
>DJDY01000119.1:24854-25480 GCA_002435585.1 Lachnospira sp. UBA5912 | reverse complement strand
TAATAATTATCAAAAGTATTTTTGTAATGATTATAACATAATATTTTTAGACAAATAGACACTTTAAAACATAATTTAAGCAGTCTTTCATTTTAATTATGATCGACTGCTTTTTCATTATTAATCTTATTATTCTTTACTGAATATTTTCTTTTCTATGAAACATAATCAACATTCCGTCCATAACTATTTTCTATACGCATAATAGACCTCTTTTCTGCGCACTTTCTCAACATAATAAGCTAGTGTCAGTTGCGCTCAGACACCACTTATATATGATGCTATAATAAGCACTGCTGCCATAGAAACATTTACTATTGTAAAATGTACCATATACTTTCCTATACTATTTTTACAATCAACATAATTATCCTGCTCTTTTTCATTCTTAATTTCCTGTGTATAAAACTTATAGGATATAAGACTTGCAAGAGAAGCTATAACTGTACCTAATCCACCTATATTAACACCTATCATAAGTGCCTTATATTCGGTTGTGAAGCCTGACAGGAGAATAGCTGCCGGAACATTGCTTATCACCTGACTGCATAAAAACGGCACTATCACTTCCCTGCCACCAAGAATAGTATTAATAATAGTTCTTACCATGTCTATTCTTCCCATAT
>DJDY01000119.1:11341-24813 GCA_002435585.1 Lachnospira sp. UBA5912 | reverse complement strand
CTATGAACACGAAAAATGCTATAAATGTTAACAAAAGGTTATAATCTATAGATAAAAATAATAATTTTTCATGAAAAACTATGTTAAGAATAATGCATACACATACTATTATTATAAAAAGATACTGATATGGAAGTATTCTTGCTACTGTTAAAAGGCTTAAGACAAACAATATAATAAGAATAATATTCTCATACAATTTCTTTTGGTGCAATTTATCATTATCACACTTATCATCAGTCAAATTCCTGCTATCAGATAAATTCACATCAACCTTATAATTCTTATGAAGCATGCATACCAGCAGTATCATTATAAATGATATAACTGATAATGGTCCCATAACCTTAATGAAATCCATAACACTCATACCAGAAACAGAATACAGATATATATTCTGTGGATTACCTACAGGTGTACACATACTGCCAAGATTAGCTGCAACTGTCTGAAGCACAATTACTGGTATCATCTCTCTTTCCAGATGTGCCATCTTTAAAACAAGTATTGTAAATGGAATAAAGGTTATCAGCGTTACATCATTAGTTATCCACATAGAACATGCAAAACACAATATTACAAGCACAATATATAGCTGCCGGAATGTGGACACATGAGAAAGCAGCTTTCCAGCTAGCACCTTAAAAACCCCTGTATTTATAAACCCCTGCATTATAGTCATAAGACAGAACAGTAAAGCAATGGTTCTATAATCAATATAGCTGCTATATTCTTTGTCTGGTTTTATAATAAATGCTGATACTATAGCTAGTATTAAAGCAATACTAAATACCACTTCATTTTTTACATATTCTGATATTTTTTTGAAAGCATACTTTATTGACATTATAACCTCTCCATATGGAAATGTATTTTATCCTTAACTGATATATCCGGATTGCTATACAATTCACGCAAACCTCTAACACCATATACAGAGTACCATTATCCCCGAAAATATGCAATCATTCTCCTACACATCCTTAATCATATTCTTGCAGCTGTTATAAGTAATCACAAAATATCCGCCATACACTATAAGTATAAGTATGGCTGTCATAACTATTGACTGCGCCATATACTCTGTTCCAAGTGCCTCGATTATCATATAACTTACTTTCATGCCGAATATTGAATGAACTACGGCAAGAAGAAGTGGAAAACCAAAGAATAATGTTATCTGTTTAAGTACTGCACCATTAATCTGTCTGTTATCTGTACCAAGATTCTTGAGTATCTTATATCTTCCCATATTATCAGCACTCTCTGAAAGCTCCTTAAGTGCAAGTATAGCCGCTCCTGATATAAGGAATATCATACCTATATAAAGAGCTATGAAAGCTGTCAGGGCACCAAGCCCCATAGATGCATCTTTGATATGGATTTTAGTATTAACATTAAGACCCGCTCTTATTGCTTCACTGCTATCATCATAAGAACTTATCTTATCATCTATATTTTCTTTATCAGCAGCCGCTTCACTATTATAGTTACCTACTAGTATCTGACTTGCCGGCTTCATATTTCCTATAACATCGTCAGGAACTATGAATACGCCAAGATTAATGTGATTACTTGACATCTCCACTATTCCATCATAACACTCTGTCGATCTTGCATGAAGCTCATTGCCATTAACCGATATGCTAAACCCCTGCTGCATAGCCGCATTTCTTATGGCTACCATACTTTTATAATCTGCTACTATAAGATATTCACCCTCTTCAAGCTGTAATGTATCATTACCATACATCTTAGCAAGCCTGTTATAATCGCTTAGGCTCATTATGTTTTCTGGCACATTACTCTTCATAAAGTTGAATCCATTTACAGCATCTGACATGTTATTGTCTATGCTGCCTTGTGAATCGCCATTGCTGCTGCCATTACTGTTTTTCGTTCCACTTGCATACATAAGTGTATCAGAGAGCTTGAATTCAACAGAATCATATATATTAACTTCAATATATTCAGAAAGTCTATCTGTTATATCCAGCTTTTTCTCTGCCATATACTCATCAAGTGTCATGGCTCTGTAACGTATCTCATCATCTGTAAATGATTCAAACAATACCCTGTCATTATCTGTTAATGTCGTTGAATCTGCTGTCGCGCTTTCATCCACGCCATTTTCTGCATTTTCATTATTAGCATTATTTAACATCTGCTTAATATCGCATATATCCTTGGACACCTGTATATCTGCCGCTGCAAGCTCATTTAAATTATTTGCCATGGAATTACGCACGGTAAGTCCACTTGAAAGCACACATATAGTTACAAACATCATAAGACATATAACGGTCATTGATAACACATTAGAATTAATCTTACTGCTCATCTGTCTGAATACGAAGCTGTTAAGTCCTTTGTAATATACATTTTTAAGCGAATGTATAATAGCAAATAAAAGTCCTGATAATGACCAGAAGAATAAAAAGGTTCCTATGCATCCCATAGCTATATAGCACGCCAGCTTCCTGCCATCTGTAAGATTATTAACATCACATACTCTGTAATATGCAAAAGACAGCATTGCAACTGCTATTGCAAATACGACAACACATACATACGGATTCTTAAGTGTCGCCTTTTCTGCTTTTTTACTGCCGGTAAGAAGGTCAATGAGCTTATATCTGTTTATACATATAGTATTAAAGAGAATAACAACAACATAGATTATAACAAAGTACAAAAGTGTCTTTACAAATGCTGCTTTGGAAAACACGAATCTGTATTTTTCTATACTTACATCAAACATATTTGCCACAAATATACTTGTAACCTGTGATAATCCTATTCCAAGCAACAGACCTACCACTAAAGATATAACGCCTATTATAAGTGTCTCTAAGAATAAAATAAATGAAACCTTTCTCTTGCCCATTCCAAGAAGAATATATAATCCGAATTCCTTTTTTCTTCTCTTCATAAGGAAGTTGCTTGCATATATGATAAGGAAACCAAGCACGAATGCCACAAACACGCTGACTCCTGACAGCATATTGTTAATGAGCTTAATAATCTGTCTTGTATCGTTTGATATAGAAAGCATGGCACTCTGTGTCTCTATGGCATTGAATATGTAGAATATTGCAATACCAAGTATAAGTGTAAAGAAATATACCGCATAATCCTTTATGCTTTTCTTAAGATTGGAAACTGATAGTTTAAAGAGCATCGCTTGCATCACCTCCCAATAAAGAAACAACATCTATTATCTTGTTAAAGAATTCCTTCCTGTTATCATTTCCACGATTAAGCTCATGAAATATTTTTCCATCCTTTATGAATATAATTCTTCCTGCATAGCTTGCTGTAAACGAATCATGTGTTACCATAAGTATTGTTGCCTTAAGTTCTTTATTTAGCACATTGAATCTTTCAAGCAGGAGCTTCGCTGCCCTTGAATCAAGTGCTCCTGTCGGTTCATCTGCAAGTACCAGTCTTGGATTAGTGACAAGTGCCCTTGCAGATGCCACCCTCTGCTTCTGTCCACCAGACATCTGATAAGGATATTTGTTCAGGACTTCTGTTATATCGAGCTGGTTAGCTGCCTGTTTTACTGCTTTATCTATAACTGCTGCCGAATCATTTCTTATAGAAAGCGCAAGTGCTATATTCTCATATGCTGTAAGTGTATCTAACAGATTGAAATCCTGGAATATAAAGCCTAGCTTATCTCTTCTGAACTTATTAAGGTCATTGCCCTTTAGTCCTGTTATATCCATTCCATCAACATATATGTTACCACTTGTAACCTTATCTATAGTTGATATACAGTTAAGAAGCGTTGTCTTACCACTTCCTGATGCTCCCATAATTGCAACGAATTCTCCCTCACTTACATCGAAAGATATATTGTCTATTGCCTTTGTGAGATTATTTCTGCTGCCGTAATATTTTTCCACATTCAGAATCTTTAAAATATTATTACTACTCATCTCTTCTTCCTCCATATAATGATGCTGTGTTCATAACTCACATATCATTTTATTCTCCTGTATTGTAATAAATATTTATTCTCCTGTCGTAATTCTAATATTACGTAACATTACAAAATTGTAACATTAATAGGCTGCCGCAATATAAAATCCCAAAAACGTTTAATTCTCCAATGTAAACATTATAATTCAAGGCACCTGCAATTATATAAGGCAATCATTATTTAAGAATTAACCGGTTTATAAAAATCATTCTCCGCAAATATTATACTTACCTGTGTATATTCATTCTCAACTGACTCTATAGTTATGACATGTCCCAGCTTGTCACACAGATTTTTAGCTATATAAAGGCCCATGCCTGTTGACTTTGTTCCAAGCCTTCCATTAGCACCTGTAAATGACTTGTTAAACACACTGGCAATATCCGAGGCTCTTATACCCATTCCATTATCTTTGATTATCAATGTCGTATTTTTACAATTATTCTGTGTCTGGTTTAAGCCATCAGCTTGTCCTGACAGTTCAGCGCTGTACCTGACACTCCATATCTCTATGACCGCATTTTCTGTTTTTCTATACTTTATGCTGTTGCTTATTACCTGGTTTAATATGAATTCAAGCCATTTGGCATCCGTATTAACAACATTTTCAACATCATGTACATTAAGTGATATATTATTTTCAAGTATGAGATTCTTATTCTTTACCGCCACCTTATTAATAACCGTTCTTAAAGGTACTTTTCCAAACGAATAATCCTTCTCAGCGTTTTCTGAACGTACATAATACAACACCTTATCTGCATAATCATCCAGTCTTTCCACCTGTGCAAGAAACTTTTTATCGATGTGTTCTCTGTCGTTATGACACATAAGCATAAGACTTGCTATTGGAAGCTTAATCTCATGTACCCACATTTCTATAAAATCTTTAAAATCCTGCTGGCTATGCTCATACTCATTGATATGCTCTATCATTGACTTATCTATATCATACAACCAGGAATACACAAGCTTTCCCTCAAGAAAATCAGGCTCTTTAACTGTTTCAAGCACCAGATACTTCTTATCCATTCTTTCAGTGTTATCTGTCATACTCACGTAGAATTCACGCTTTCTTATATATTCCCACATAAAGCCTGCAACAAAAAATATAAGGGCAATTGTGCATATCATAACTGCCATCGCTATTCCAAACCTGAATACATATAGCAGCATAAACACAAACAATTCAAATATAATAAATAATATGACATTATTCAGTCTGTCTTTTATATATGCCTTTATATTCATAATAAAATCCCCCGTTATATATCTGTATTCTGCTTTATACATCGATTTATTTAAACATGTCTAAAATATCTGATTGGAAATGCCTATACAAGACAATACCCCTGCTTTTTCCTTGTTTCAATAGCATCCTTATATCCAAAGTCTGACAGCTTGGCACGTAACCTGCTTATGTTAACAGTAAGTGCATTATCATTGATATACTCCTCACTGTCCCACAATGCCGTCATAAGCTCATCTCTTGATACTATCCTTCCACGTCCGTTTAAAAGACACATAAAAATTATCATTTCATTTTTGGTAAGTGTAAGTTCTTTATCTTTAAGACTTATAGTTCCCTTTGCCTGATTGATGACAGCCTCACGGTATTTTAATGAACCATCAGAAGTTGAAAATGTTTCATTTCCTGCATTGAAAGCTTTCTCTGACTGACTATTTTTTCTTATCTTCGTTCTTTTTAACACTGCTGATATCCTTAACATAAGAATTGTAGGATTATATGGCTTTGTTATATAATCATCAGCTCCGTAGCTCATTGAAAGAACCTCATCACTCTCTGAGGTTCTGCTCGTAACCATAATAACAGGTATGTCGGACTCTTTTCTTACCTGTCTTAATACCATCTGTCCATTTAGTTCAGGTATATTAATATCTAAAAGCACAAGATCCGCATCCGATGATATAATCTTACGCGCCATTTCTTTATACACGGTTATTTCCATGGTTTCGTAACCCTCATTTTTAAGAAGCTCCATAAGTTCACCACGAAGCACCTCATCATCCTCTACAACAAGTATCTTACTCATTATTACAGCTGCCACTCCTTTTTTATATGCTTTATCTTCCTATTTTCTTAACTACAGCCACAAATGCATCAACTATAAATATAGCTAACGCTATGGCTCCGGCTGCACCTATGGTAAACACAAGACTTGATAAAGCCTGCTGTGTATCTGACGTAAACAGATAATATACTGTCTGATACATACCAGCACCAGGAACAATAGTAAGAATAGCCGGTATAAGCGTTGTCGTTACTGGTGTTTTTATTACCCTCGCAAGTATATGTGATATAATCGCAAGAACAAGTCCTGAAAGAAATGTTGCCATAAGCATTGAAGTGAATTTTTCTGCATATAAATACACTGCCCATCCTGCCATACCAAGTATTCCATTTACAACAAGACACCTTTTAGGTGCTTCTATAAGCACTGAAAAACCTATTATTGCACAAAATGCAAATACACACTGTAGTAACATAATACTAATATTCCTCATTTCCGCGCACCTTCTTGCGCATAACATGCTTGTATCCGGGTTTGATAAGACACAAGCCTGGATATTATAATCTATTTACACACTAAGCTTAATCAATACACTATAGCATAAGCAGACCAACATATACTCCTAGGGCAATCATTGCCGCCTCCGTAAATGCCTGAAGTATATTGGCATTGCCAGATGCATAATCGCCATGAAGCGTATCTCTTATCGCATTCGTTATAGCTGCACCTGGTACAAGTACCATTATTGAGCCTATTATTATCCTGTCTATATGCGCTCCTATGCCTGTATGAACCATAATCGATGCCACAACTGATATTACAACCGATGCCGCCAGGTCATTTATAAGTGGATTAAGACCTATCTTCTTTCCAATATGAAGCCATGCCGCAAGAAATATACCAACTATAGCCGTTGCCAGCATATCATATCCATTGCCGCCATACATTCCCGCAAAAGAGGCAACCACAAAGACAGTGCATATATCCTTAAGCCACCATGGATACTGTGTTTTCTTAAGATGCTTAAGCTGTGAAAATGCTTCCTCTAATGATATAAGCCTTTTATAAAACTTCCGCGATATGTCGTTTACCTGCGCTATTACGTTAAGATTAGTTGCTCCCTTGTTAACGCGTCTTATAACTGTGAGCGCATCTATAGATGGGTCATCCAGTGATATCATAATTCCTGTTGACACAACAAATGCCTCTCTTGTCTTAAGTCCCGAGGTCTTTAACATATAGTTTATCGTTTCCTCAACCCTGTATATCTCAGCACCATTTTCAAGCATAAGAGTGCCAGCAAGTGCTGCCGTATCTATGAGCAGCTTATAATCAACAGACATTTTCTGTTCTGTATCATTATACTGTTCCGCTATGATTACTTCATCTGAATTTATTTCTTTGGGTTTTAACTTTGCTGTCAGTGTCATTCTTACGCAAGCCTCCATCCATACATATTCATACAATATTCTATAAAATAAACTTAGAAATTATATTTCTTTAATTCGCAGTTTTTAATCCCAAATGCCGAGAATTCCTCATTTGTCATATTGTTAAAATACGATTCCACTATTCTTGATATTCCATTATGTGCAACAAGAAGATATATCCTGCCACTGTCATCATTCTTTATATCATCAATCAGATTATATATTCTCTGGCACAGATGTAGCATAGTCTCACCGCCATCGAAATCATATACAAAGTTCATCTTTGCCATAGCAAATTCTTTGCCATCTCTTGCTGTTGATTCATACTTTCCAAAATTCTGTTCTTTAAGACGTATCTCTTTTCTGCATGGTATACCTGTTACCATGGATATGTGTTTTGCCGTATCTGCTGCTCTTATAAGCGGAGAATAAAGAATCTCATCTATGTGGATATTATTATTTTTTATTCTTTCACCAAGCTCTTGCGCCTGCCTGTGGCCTAATTCTGTAAGTGCTATATCTGTAGCACCACATATTTTGTTTTCCACATTCCATATTGTCTGTCCGTGCCTTGTAAAATAAAAATAACTACTCATATTTAATAACCTCAACCCTGCACATACTCTTTAACTTATCATCTGTCATATTATATACCGCATCTATTATATAATTTCTATATGATGCATTTCCATCAAGACCGTCCATCCTGCCATATGCAATCTCACCGCTTATTCCCATAACGCAGACCGCTGCTGCAGCAGCTTCTGTATATTTACCATCTGTTTTGCTAAGTTTTTCTGATGATTCAGCATTCATATATACCGCTGATATATACGCTGTTGTCAATGCTGATAACTGGCATCCGGCGCCTGTCACCTTACTCATCATAGGATGTCCGTTTCTTATGCAGTATACAATATTGCCATCTGTAACTATATCTATAACACCAGTCATGGATACTACTATATTTGCTTTTTTTGCAAATGCTCTGGCAAACTGTATCGCATCTGATAGATTGTTTTCTGTAACACGATCTATATCACTCGCTTCAACACCTTTAGAACTGTTTTTTAGCTTATCATTTATAGCCACAGAATCACATGAATCATCTACAGCCTTGGCAAGTGCCTTTATCTCTGATATGTTACCACGTATTACATTTATGTCCACTTCATTTATAATTCTTAATGCACACTCCGTTCTGAATGCTGATGCACCAGCACCAACAGGGTCAAGTACAACTGGATGATTAAGGCTGTTTGCTTTCTTACCGGCAAGAATCATAGCTTCAAGCTTGCTTTTATTAAGCATGCCAATATTAATATTAAGACCATTACATATTGACGTTATATCTTCTACCTCATGTATATCTTCTGCCATAATTGCCGCCCCTCCGCTTGCAAGGAGTATATTAGCACAATCATTTATACTGACATAGTTCGTTATACTGTGAATAAGTGGTTTATTTTTATGGACATCTGCTATTATATTTTCAAACATTTTAATCCTCATTTCTGCACACGTTTTTGCACATATCTGGCGTATGTCAAATGTGTGCAGACACTAACTTATTTATTCTTCTATACTCTGCTGCATCTTTGCAAGTAATCCTGAGCCCTTAAGACTAAGTACTATTATTCCTGATATAAGTGCGCCAACGGCCGTTGAAACAAAAAATGGGAATATATATACATAAAATGCAAGATTAGCCGCACTTTTTCCCATAAGGAATATTGCAACCGGATATGCACATAAACCACCAAGCAACGAAGTACCTGCTACTTCTCCTATCATAGTTGCTATAATATTATGCAGCTTTTTGTACACAATACCACATATAAGTGCACCAAACATACTACCAGGGAATGCCATAAGGCTTCCTATTCCCAGCAGATTTCTTATAAGTGATGCCACAAATGCTGCCATCACTCCGTACCCTGGTCCTAAAAGCACTGCACAGAACACATTTACCATATGCTGCACTGGTGCACACTTACTTCCAAACACCGGAAATGAGAAAAGGCTGCCAACAACCGCAACCGCACACAATATTCCTGCTATTGATAATTTTTTAATATTAGTTGATTTCATTCGTAAGACCTCCATTTTTATTTGATACTGTCCTGAATTATATTATGATGTAAGTGACAAAAGGTCAAAAAGGCATTCATTCCTGCATAATAAGACTTTTGAACTTATGACCATTATTGCATAGCATATTACATAAGCTGATATTTTTATGTGTCGCTTATATTCCATACACCTGATACATATAATACGCATAATGCACACATACATGTTCAAGCCAGCACATAAATACGCATAGTAGTATACCATATTATGCAAATGTGTGATATATTTATGTCAATTATGTCAGGGGCAAAGGTTGGCTCTTAACAATAACTTAATTAACAATAACTTAAATATAGAGAAAGGCGTATTATATTTATGAAAGCTTATGAACGTTTACTTAATTATGTTGTAATTAAAACTCCAAGCAATGAAAACAGTTCATCTGTACCATCTTCATCATGCCAGTTTAATCTTGCCAGACAGCTTGAAGCCGAGATGAAAGAGCTTGGATTAGAGGATGTCGTTCTAGATGATAAATGTTATCTATATGGCAAACTTCCTGCCTCCAAAGGATGCGAATCGTCTCCTGCCATAGGCTTCATAGCGCATATGGATACCGTATCCGACTTCTGCAATGGTGACATAACACCTGTTATTACGAAAAATTATGATGGTAAGGCTATTTCTCTTGGAACAAGTGGTCTTATACTTGATCCGGTAATCTTTCCCCACCTTAAAGAACTGAAAGGAAGAACACTTATTACCTCAGATGGAACAACCATACTTGGTGCAGATGATAAAGCTGGTATTGCTGAGATACTTACTATGATAGAGTATATAATGGCTAACGATATCCCACACGGACCCGTCCGCGTAGCTTTCACTCCTGATGAAGAGATAGGTATGGGAGCTGAACATTTTAATCTTTCACAATTTAATGCTGACTATGCTTATACTGTTGATGGAGATACCGAAGGTGAAATACAATATGAAAACTTCAATGCTGCCAAAGCCGAATTCACCATCAAAGGTTTCAATGTCCACCCTGGCTCTGCCAAAGATACCATGATTAATGCAAGTCTTGTTGCAATGCAGATAAACAACTGCATCCCTGCTATGGAAACACCACGTAACACAAGTGATTACGAAGGTTTTTACCATCTTGTAAGTATGAGCGGGGAGGTCGGCGAAGCTCATCTGTCTTATATCATACGTGACCATGATATAACTTTGTTTGAAGCAAAGAAAAAAACATTAAAACATATAGAAAAAATAATGAATGAACAGTGGGGTAACGGTACGGTGACTCTTACAATAACAGACCAGTATTATAATATGGCTGCAATCATTAAGGATTGTATGCAGCTTATCGATAAAGCTAAAACAGCCTGTGTAAATGCAGATGTAACACCTCTCATTCTTCCTATCCGTGGCGGCACTGACGGATGTCTTTTAAGCTATAAAGGACTGCCATGCCCTAATCTTGGAACTGGCGGCCATGCATACCATGGTCCATATGAACACATTACCGTTGAAGGAATGGATATGATGGTAAATGTATTAATCGAACTTGTTAAATTATTCAGCAAATGATATTATGAAGCTGCGGATTTTTACTTCGTAAAAACAAGGAGGTAAATACCTCTCCTCGCTGGGAGCTCGGATTTTTACTTCGTAAAAACAAGGAGGTATATATGTACGAATTTACTAAGGACTGCCTTATTGGCATTAAAGAGATCGACGATGAACACGCCAAATTATTTAAGATGATAAATGATGCTATATCTATGGCTGATGAGCTTGATGATATCACCCCGGTTGCAAACAACCTTATATCTGGTCTTAGGGATTATGCAGCAACTCATTTTGCACATGAGGAGGCTTATATGGAAAGCATCAACGACCCTGAGCTTGCACTTCAGAAAAAAGAGCATGCTGCATTTGCAAAGAAAGTTAATGAATTCCAGCTTGATAAGTCATCAACCAAAGCTGCCAGGGATTCTTTTAATGAATGTATTTCTTTTCTTGTGCGCTGGTTATACCATCACATATTAAGCAACGATATGATGATTGGCAAAATGAGCACTGCCAATAATTCATCTTCTGACTCTTCTGACAATTCTACAGGCAAAAATGAAGGTGGCTTATTTACTTTCACTGACAAGTATAAGACTGGTGTTGATCTGATTGATACAGAACATAAGAGACTGTTTGAAATCATCAACGAAACTTATGAACTTATACATGATGATTTCGCCCATGATAAATATGACCAGATAATGGCTCTGCTTGGACAGCTTAAAGACTATACTGAATTCCACTTCCATGATGAGGAAGATTATATGACACAAATTAACTATCCTGGTATTGAAGCCCAGAAGCATGCTCATGAGTCATTCATAGATAAACTGGTCAATATCGATATCCACGAGTTAGAATCCATGGATAACAACCAGCAGCAATATCTTCTTGACCTTGTTAACTTCCTTGTGACATGGTTATCTAACCATATACTTGGAGCTGATAAGAAGATTGGGGAATATAGCAGACATTCAATTTCTTAAACAGACTTACGACATAATAGAAGAGAAATTGTGTGTTTTGTGCTCAATTTCTTTCCTCATTCTGCCCCACTGATTATGTCAATGTCAGATATAAGACACGGAAAGCCCGAAGTATTACTGACGACGGGCTTTCCGTATCTTATATCATCCGTTCGTAAAGAATGTATTCTGCCCCACATATCCTATTCATTATATTTCTTCACATTCAGCAATCCCTCTGTCTTTGCCACTATAAGTGACACTGCAACATCTCCTGTTGAGTTCACAGCAACACGGAACATACCAAGAAGTGAATCTATACCCATTATTATACTTATAGCTTCTGCCGGTACACCCATCTGTGTTATAAGAACAGACAGGCAGACAAGTCCTGCACCTGGTACGCCAGGAGCTCCGATTGAAAGCAATATGATTGAAAATATCATAGAAAATAAAGTTGAACTATCAATCGGGATTCCAAATATTTTGGCAAGGAAAAGTCCTGCCACTGCCATATATACACATGAACCATCCATATTCACAGTAGCTCCAAGTGGTATCGAAAATGAAGATATCTTTGAAGATATTCCAAGCTTCTTACATGAACTTATGTTAAATGGCATAGCTGCATTAGAAGATGCAAGACTGAAGCTTGTCAGCATAGCTGGTGCATGCTTTTTAATAAGCTGGATAGGGTTCACTCTTGCTATTATTAGTGTCAGAACTAAATATACACACATCATAACAATAAGTGCCACTATAAATGTAAGTGTAAAACTCATAATAGAGATAAGCATATCAAAACCTGTAAGCATTACAAGTGATGTCATTGAACATAATACTGCAAGTGGAATAACCTTAACTATGATTGTTGTTATTTTAAGGAACAGCATATTGCAGCCCTCGAAAAAGTTCTTTAATGGCTTGGAATAATCACCTATCATACCAACTGCTACACCACTTATAATTGCTATAAATATAATCTGAAGCATATCTGATTGAATAAATGGCTTGACTATATTGGAAGGAACAATATTAACTATTGTATCAACCAGTGATATGTTGGTGCTCTGCGCTGTTGCTATTGTCTTACTTGCAGCATCAGTCACATATGCCGCAAGTGAAGGATTCCCCGGCTGGAATACATAAAACACTCCAATACCTGATGCTACTGCAAAAAGTGTGGTTAAAAGATACATTCCCATAACCTTGGCACCGATTTTACCAAGCTCCCGTATATTATCAAACTGTGACAGACATGTAACAATTGAGAAAAATACTACTGGACCAACTATCATTTTAAGTGCATTAAGAAACATTGTTTTTACAGGTGTAAGTATGTAATTGTTTAATGCATTCTGTGTTTGAACTGGTAACAAGAACTTGAACAAAATTCCAAGAACTA
>DJDY01000119.1:0-11316 GCA_002435585.1 Lachnospira sp. UBA5912 | reverse complement strand
GACATTGCCATCGCACCAAGTGTCATGTACAACTGCATTCTGTCTGATTTTTTCACAACAAGCTGGATTGTATTCTTATGTGATTTATTTTTATAGCGGAATGTATCAGACTGTGAACGTAATATGATGTTTCTTATTGCCTGTTCCATTTCATCACTTGCTTCACCATATTCAACATTGCCTATGATATCACAGCTTTCAGATATATCGAATTCCTCACCAGGTGACGTAATATTAAGTGTTACATTACCTAATCTTTTTTTGAAGATTATATTTATATCTGAGTTTTCTTCTGTATGTTCCATTAAACACACAACACTTTCTTCTGCCGTAAGAGTTGTCATATTAATATCTCTTTTGCTAAGTCCATATTTTTCTAACTCAGCTCTTATGTAATCCATTGCATTAGAAAGTTCACTTTTATTATTTTTTATAATCATAAGCTATTCTTATGTCCTTTCTGTTATTTACGTGTGCTTTACTTTAATTCATATGGCGTATATTATATAGCACAAAGCAAAGCATACACTTATCACATCTTTTTTTCAACATATTTTAATATGTCTTGCCTTAAAGCCTGCAAGTCCACTTTCCCTGGCATGATCAGCAAATACTTTATCAGCAAATATTTCAAGTGTCCTTAACTCATAAGGTTCAAGCTCACAGCCGCCATAGATTACTTTCTCCATTATTTCAGATGCCCGGATATAGTCTCCCGGTTCAATATTCTTAATACTATGTGATACCAGCTCATCTACTTCCTGCGTATGCCATCCAAGCGTTGCATCTATACCTTTAACCCTGAATAACTGATATATATATGTTTCTATAATACGTGCCTTTTGTGAGGATGAACTGTTACGATAATTTTTTAATTGTTTTGTATACACAAAATAATACGATATCTTAACAACAATAAGTATTAAAGTTATTAATATGACTACTGATGCTATTATTCCTGCTATTACAGCACTTGTATCTATAATATCTTTTAACTTTCCATCTGGTTTTTTCTTATTATTTCCTGTATTATCCACAATTTTCCCGTGTCCCTGGTTTTTATCCACATCAAATGCCGCAGTTTTATACATATCACCTGTTGCATTCACCATCTGCTGTAATACTGCGGATTCATAATAATATCCCGGTGTTACATCAACGGGTTCCCAGCCTATTCCATCAAAATATACTTCAACCCATGCATGTGCATTTTTACCTGTGAGTGATACTCCATTCGCATGGTTTTTACTTATATCTGATGATGATACATAATATCCTTCTACATATCTTGATGGTATTCCGATGGTTCTTAACGCCTGAACCGCTATGGATGAATATATAACTGCATTGCCTTCATGTGCTTCTGTTATATACCACTTTAAGGCATCCTGTGTACCATATGGAACTTCGGTGGGATACTCATTATATGTAAGCGTATCTTTTAATACTTTCCTTACCCGGCTTACCGCCTCATATATTCCAGAATTATCTGTATTATAATCATTCCAGAACATATTATTCATAAGATCATAATACTCGCTTGTTTCCTGTGTATAATTATCATAGACAAAATCCCTATATACAGCTTCAGCCTGGATATAACTTTTCTGCTCATCTGTCTTTGGAGTACCAAGCCACTCACCTGCTATTATAAGCTCCGAGGGACGTATATCTGATATCTCATCCACATCATATTTTCTTAAACCTGCTAATCTGCTTGATATGTAGCTTATATCCTTATTATCTTTTACTTTACCAGTAACAAACGAACTTACAGATGCAGGCACATATACAAACTTTCTTGTCGAATTCTTTACCTCTATATGTAATCTGTTTGGTGATAATCCTATGTCATTATCGCCAAGATTATAATACGATGCTGACTGGGTTAAGGGATTTAACCCGTTTTCATATAACCAGTCAAACATTCCATAATTCCCACCTCCATAGTAAGAGTTAGGAAAGTCATTCCACATGGACTTTTCTTTATCATATATTGTTCCAACAAACCCTTTAAGATATATACTCTTATCCTGGTCTGACCACACCTTTAACATCTCCTGGTCATCAGACAACAACGCATAAGCCCGTGTTATATCACCTTCGGGAAGACTATCCGTTCCATAACGTATATCATCTATTTTATTACCTATATTGTCGCGCATAGTCTTAACAGCACCAAGCTCTGTATTACCCATCATAACTGATAACAGCAGTACTATCACAACAACCATGCTTAACACAATACTTCTTAAGGTGATATATGCTGTTGTTCCTGTTATATTCATTATTATGTATGCTGCAATAAGCATGGCACATGACAGAACCGATACACTTCCACATACAAGCTGTATTGCTATCCAGAATAATACATATATCATCCCTTGTATAACAAGATTATAATATACAATACAGAAGGATAATTCTCCTATAATAACAGAAACAAGGAGTGAAAAAGCCAGCATATCATACTGCCCTCCTGTAACAGCCAGCATCCCTACTCCATCTTCATGAAGCCTGTTCCAGTCAGCAATTATAATATCAATATATATTCCTGATCCATTCAATATTCCTGATAAGCCTGCTGGTATGAAAGACAATAACGCTGGAATTATAAGAAATAATAACTTCCATCGTTTATTACCACATAACATATACGTAACTATTGCAGCCACAATCCCTGCCAGCATGGCGATAACCATATACTGGACGTATATGATATTATCCCCACACGTATATATATATGATATAAATGATGCACAGGACATAACAAGAGTCATGATGATTATCCATATGTATTGTTTATATTTATTGTTTTTATTATCAGTTATTTCAGATTCTGGATTCTTCATGTTAACCCTCATTTCCACGTACATTTTTCTCACATAATAGCCTTATGCCATATGTGAGAAAAACACACACCACATAATCTAACATAATATATTATAACTTCTGTCATCCTCCTGCTGTACAGGAATATCAACCACAACAACATTATCATCTGCATCTATAAACATATTGTCTGCATCCTGTATTGCATTAATTATAGTTATTCCTATCTGTTTTTCAAGACCGGACAGGTTCTTATCATATCTTCCAGCTGACACTATGATTAATCTTGTATAATCATTTTCTTTATGTTCTGTTATAAAATAATCAAGGCCTGAACCTGACTGTTGTAATATCTTGTAGCACATAGACTGTCCAAGCATCTTCTTATAATCATCTGTATCAGATACATACAATTCACTTAAACCGTATTCACTTGGAATCATTGCACAGAAGCTGACACCTTTCATAACAAACTGCTCTGTAACCCCTGCTGTTATTGCAACTGCTGTATTCAGTTCATCTATAGTTGCCTTTTTATCGCCATTATAATGTGCGAAGTCTGGAATAATAACTACATCATAATGTGAAGGCTCACTTGCCTCCCTTACAAAAAACCTGTCCATCTTTCCTGATAATTTCCAATGTATTGAACGAAAATCATCACCTGGCTTATACTCTCTTATATCATATATCTCACTTGTATCAATGCCTCTTCTGTCCTGTATTTCCCCATCATGCATCGATTCGCCGTTTAACATATCAGACAGCTCTATGTTTATATTCATATGCTTTGGATATATTATTGTGCTCTCATCCTTAAAAGATTCTGCCCTGACCTTAAACAGATTCATCATATCTGTTACGTATACAGACTTACATTTTAATACAATTTCACCACATTCGGTTGCCATTATGTCAGCTGTACACATATTTTTGCCTTCTCTTACTTCAAACATAATCTTTTTATATGATGTACTTCCAAACATTTTATTATATATTTCAACATTAACAAAGACATTTTTAGTAACAAACAGCCTGTGTTTTTCACCTATATCCAGCTCGTATGTAATATTTTTTCCAAATTGTCCACTGTCTGCAATCTTTAACCTGGTTTTGATTGTTGAGGCATCAAGAAGTAAAAGTATGCATGACATTAACGCAAATATCAATAAAGCCACTGCAATATATATAAGAAATGGCTGTCCAGATGTATAAAACATAACAAGCAATGAAAGAATAAGAATTATATAGCCTGTCCTGTTTACTCTCATAATAATCCCTCTTTCTTATTCAGACCGCGGCTTTATGTGCTCCATTATCTCTAAAAGTATATCCTTTGATGTTGTCCCCTCAACCTTACTTTGTGGTCTTAATACTATCCTGTGGGCACATACATCCATAAACACGGCCTGTATGTCCTCTGGTATGATATAATTACGCTCACGCAATACAGCATGTGCCTTTGCCATCTTTATAAGTGCTGTAACACCTCTTGGCGAAACTCCAAGTGTTACAAGTGGATGGTTCCTTGTTTCCTCACATAAACGTATGGCATACTCAAGAACCTGTTCTGATGCAGATATTGAAGAAAGATACTTCTGCACATCAAGTATATTCTGGGCATCCGTTACCGTCTTTAAAGTCTGCTCTGCATTCATATTATTCTGAAGTTCTATTATCTTTAACTGGTTTTCCATAGTAGGATAACCTATTGACAGACATACCATAAAACGGTCAAGCTGCGATTCAGGCAGTGCATGTGTTCCAGCAGAGCCATATGGATTCTGCGTTGCTATACATATAAACGGACTTGGCACAATATGCGTTACTCCATCTACAGTTACCGAATGTTCCTCCATAACCTCAAGAAGTGCTGCCTGTGTCTTAGGTGACGTTCTGTTTATTTCATCAGCAAGAAGAAGCTGGCACATAGCTGCTCCTTTTACATACTCAAAGGTATTCTTTTCCCTGTTAAACATTGTAAATCCAGTAATATCCGATGGAAGAGTGTCCGTTGTAAACTGTATTCTTTTATTATCAAGTCCAAGTACCCTGGAAAATGATACCGCAAGTGTTGTTTTACCAACTCCCGGGCAATCCTCAAGAAGTATATGACCACCTGCATATATAGTCATCAGCACTTTCTCAATAATATCCGTACTTCCTATAAAACCTTTACTAACCTCTGCTATAATTCTTTTAGACTGTTCAACTATCATTCAGACTGCTGCTCCTTTTCTATAATCATACCATCCAGTTTTTCTTTATCTATATACGATGACCATTCAGTAACATATGTATCTTTTGTTCCTTTAGGAACTATTATTATTATTTTTCCTGTATCTATTCCAAAGTCAAACCGGGTACTGTTTTTATCACATATAAGCTGAACCGGTATTTCCGACCTGAATTCAATAGTAAGCTTATCTGCATTATCTGATGCACCACTAAATGCTCCTGAATATATTCCAACAAGATTATCTGCAATAATAATCTTTTCAAGTCCGTTAGCTCCTGCAAATGCATCCTTACCTATATAATCAAAAAACCATCCTGATGGCAGTCCACAATCTTCCGTTGTAAAATCAAGCTGTTTTATATCTGATGGAACACCTGCCAATGTCAGATATCCTTCTGATAACCTGAATGGATATAATCTGGAAGGATTATCTGTTTTTTCCATACCAAGTATACTTCTTAAATAATTCTCTGATACAAGAAGTCTTTTCTTTAATTCATCATCAACCTCACTGTCTTTTGGCAGTATAAAGTTATCCCAGTCAATAAGTTCACTCTGTATACTGTTCCACATATCTATATATGGCGAACCCGTATATATTCCTGTAAAACCACATACGCAATAACGCCATTCAAGCATATATTTTTCAGCTGCTCCATCTGGAACTGTAATTCTTAATTTCTCTGCTTCCTCCTGTATTGTCCACATATTATTAAACTGAAAAACATTTCCTTCAAATGTAACAAGCTGTATTGGATTGTCATTACTTAACTCTATTGTTCTTAGTTTATCGCATCCAGTAAACATTCCCGAATGAAGGCTTCCACTCCAGTCATCTATATATCCCAGCTTCACAGATTTTATGGATGTACAGTTATTAAATACCATATCACCAAGATAGTATATGTTTCCTTCTATAGATATTGTCAATATGCTGCTGCACTTGCTAAAAGCCTCATCATATATAAGTATTCCCTGTTTGGCGGCAATCCTGATATCACCTTTAAGTCCAGAATTATAGAATGCTCCATTATATATATATGAAAGCCATTCCATATCCTTCCAGTTAACCGTAAATCCATCCCTGTCTCCTGCATCTGCGAATGCATATTTATATATACACATAACTGATGGCGATATTGTTATTTCTCCCGATATATCCTTTCCTGAACGAAGTACAACAAATTCTTCACCATAATAATCAACCCCATATAAAAGATAGCTATCACCCACCTTAACAAGATTGAATTCTTCAATACCATCTATATTATTTATACTGTTTATGTTGTTTCCATATCCTGTAGTATCTTTTAATGTAAAGAAATAATTGTTTGCATCAATTCCATATGCATATCCATCTGTTATAACAGGGTCATATTTTTCTTCCATAACCGCACACTTTGCATTCGATGCCACAAACCTTAATGAACTGCATCCATCAAATGCATTATTACCTATATGTATTGTGTCTTTGTTTTTAATAAGCACTCCTTGAAGCTGTGTGCAATTCTTAAATGCTTCTGTATCTATATTTGTTACATATTCTGGTAATATCGCCCACTCCAGATTAGTGTTTTCTGCAAAACAGCTGTTATCTATCTCATTAATGTCTATAGTGTGATTTTCTATTGTTCCATCAAACTCCGTTATATTCTGCGGTGCTTTTATCAATATATTAACAACAGTATCATCTTTTATCATATTGCAATATATATATCCTTCAGATGATTCGCTGGCAACATACACATTAATATCTTCTTTTCCCGCATATGATAACTGGCGTATTATATCACTTTTCTGTGACTCATTGCTGCATAATATATCTTCTATATTACTATTCTTAAGACAATCTTTGTTAAGAATAATATTACTGTCACCTGTTATAATAATTCTTTTTATATTAACATCTTTATCAAACACACCATTACTGATGCTCTTTACATCCCCTGTCAGTCTGATGCTTGAACCGGAAACATCCGCTATATCATATAAGCATCCCTTGTTGTCTATTATCATTCCATTTATTATTTTGTAAGTGGTGTCTGGTTTTTTATCTGATACAACAACATTATCAGATCCTGACAACTGATCATAATTAAGCTTTAAAAACTCATCGAATATAGAATCCTCTACTGTTATCCTGCAATTGCTAATATTTCCGTAATCCAGTTGTGGCAGCGATTCTATATCTGTTGATTTTATTACTATATCAGATAGTTTATTATTGGCATTAACAGTAACCTTTTTTATATCTTTATCAATTACAAGCCGTTCACAATTATAAGGTATAGCAAGAATCTGTGATTTATCTTTTGACATAAGCAGTCCATCCTGTGAACTGTAATGTGTATTACTGGCAGCAACTTCATATCCTCTGGCAACATTAAGATTCTTTCCATCATTATTTATATAAACAACTGTCTCTGGTATACTAATATAATCTACATCTATAGATTCCTCTAGTTCCACCGACTGTATATACATAGGAATATCCAGTCTTATTGTGTTGTTCTGTTTTGTTCTATATGATAACATTTTTCTATTAAAAGTATTATCAACTTTTACAAGTGTCTGTAATGAACAATACTCTGAACCATCATCATCAACCCAGCCACCTGTTGTCATCCATTTATATTTTTTAAAGACTGTATATTTCTTATCGAGAGGAACCATCGCTGATGGCTGAAGTATATGCCTTCCTATCCCTGGCTCATACATCCATGATACATTTTTTCTGTTTTCTATCCAGCCCGGAAACAGATATTCAAGCTGCCCATCTTTTAAGAAATCGTTCTGATACTTATAAAGATTAATCCTGCTTCCTGGCTCTGGATACTGGTCATAATTAAGTATTTTATCATCCGAAATAACCTCATTATCATTTTTTATCTGATCCGAAAGGACAAATAAACGACTATCTTTAGGATAATAAGATATTCTATCTTCTATCCATTCACTATCTGATGATAATCTGTACCGCGCATTAATTATTATACAGTCATTATTCATATCTTTTGGTATTGTAACTGGAAACTGTGAATTCCACGAATTACCATTATCAAAAGAAACACCTGTTATTTGTATATATTTGTTATATGATTCTTTTCCCCACAAATATAATACTGGATTATCATTCTCCATCTTAACAACATATGTATCAAGAACGCAGTATATTGTATATGCATCTATACTTTGTCCTTTATATAATGACTGCGCATCATATGACATTCCTGGCTGTATCACTACACGAATCACCTTATCTGATGAACTGGCAATATTTTCTTCATCATAAGGTCTGGATTCAAAAGAACTGCTTATACCTGGACGATTTTTTTCAATATCCGGATCCCTGACAGTCTCTGACATGTCAGCTTCATCTTCACCAATGTTATCTGAATTGTCAGAATTACCATGGTTCTTATCATCTGTATCATTACTGTCAGTCAACGAATCTGAACTATTTCCTGATGAATCTGTATTATTTTCTTTTCCAGTTCCAGGTATAATCGTAATTACACCAGAGGCATTATTTCCTGGTATTACAACATCCGGATTATCGCCCGGCTCCACAATATTATATATATTGTCTCTTTTTATATCTGAATTACCTATATTTGTTACATTACTATTATTTATATTAATATTTATTAAATTGAAATTATCATCTGTAGTTATGTTAGTATCTTCTATATTATTCTGATTATCTTCTATTACTGTATCATATATTTTGTCACCTGTTTTATCATTCTGGATATTATCAGGTTTATTATCATTCATAATATATGCTGCATTATTACCATGTTTTTTATCCTGAACAGAGTTCTTATCTTTTTCTAATAATGTATTATCATTATCTGCACTTTCATTTTTCTTTTCCAACGCATCACTTTCCCCATCGAAATGCACATAATTAAAATTAAATTCCCTATCTGATAAAGAAGGTATAAAACTATTACCCGAATTATTATATATAATACCAGCTGCCGCCACTGATGCAACAACTGCCGCAGATGCCTTCACAATTGTTTTTTTTATCTTCTTATCATCCATACCTTACTCCCGTCTTATGAATATAAAATCGATGCAATTTTATGCTGCAATTGTTTGAAATCAAGAGGTTTGGCAAAATGTCCGTCCATTCCACTTTCAATAGATAATCTTTCATCTTCAACAAATGCATCTGCCGATAATGCAAATATCGGGATATCTTTCGCATCCTTTCTTTCAAGATTCCTTATTGTCCTTGCGGCAGTTCTTCCATCCATAACTGGCATCTGCACATCCATTAATATGAAATCATAATAACCTGGCTCATGGCTTATAAAGCTGTCAACTGCATCTTTTCCGTTTCCGACAACTTCCATGCTTGCTCCCATACCTTCTATGATCTCTGTTGCAATCATAGCATTAATCTCATTATCCTCAGCCATAAGAATTCTTCTGCCATCAAAAACATTAATATCTTCATCCAGTTCATTATTATCTGCTTTTATCTTCTCTACTGCCTCATATTTATCGGCCGCTGGCAGATGAAGGTACAGAAAGAAATCAGAACCTTCACCTTTAACGCTGTCAACTAATATCTCACCGCCCATAAGCTTAACAAGCTGGTCTGATATAGCCATACCCAATCCTGTTCCACCATACTTCTTTGATGTTTCTATACTTTCCTGTTCAAATGGTCTGAATATTCTTTTTATGAATTCAGAATCCATCCCTATACCTGTATCATGCACACGTACAAGAATATCTGCAATTCCTTCCTTAAGCATCATCTGTCTGAATGTTACACTTACTTCCCCACTGTTTGTGAATTTCACAGCATTTGAAAGAAAATTAATGATTACCTGGCTTATTCTTAATTCGTCTCCTACCACTTCATCAACAGTCATATTCTCATAATTAACAGAATACCGTATTTCTCTGCTCTCAAGATTCTTAGCAAACATATCGTATAGTTTTGTTCCAAGTTCTTTAATACTGAATGCTTTATTCTCAAGTTCTACTTTGCCGGCTTCAATTCGTGACATATCAAGAATATCATTGATAAGAGATAACATATGTCCTGAAAGTTCTTCTGCTTTATCAAGATATGATATCACCGGCTTATCTTCTTTTACTTTACTCTTAGCCAGTGTCAGCATACCTATGATACCATTCATAGGTGTCCTTATCTCGTGTGACATTCTTGATAAAAATGCTGTCTTGGAATAACTTTGTTCTTCTGCCTGATGAGCCTTTTCCTCATATTTTTCAAGAACATTATGATAATCTGTCGTATCCCATATATAAAATATATGATAATCTGGTTCATGACATTTTGATACAGACATTCTTATCCATCTTGAATTAGCTTTTAGGAATTCTTTTTCAAAATGTCCGTTTTCATCCCATTTTTTATATTCATTCCATATGTTTCTGGCATCTGCCGGATTCTTAAAGCTCTTCTTAATACAGGTTATATCTTTCTTTATGTTTTCTATGTCCACCCCAAGAAGCTCTTGTATATCCCCGGCTGCATAAACAGGCATCCTGTCTGACCTTCGCACAATAATAAAGCCTTCGCCTCTCCTGTTCTTAACTTCCTCAAGAAATATCTTATCGATTCCCTTGATATCCGAATCAGTGGTTTTAAGGCTTTTTAAGCTTCCTCTGTTCATATAATTGATAATCAAATATACTGCACATAGTATTTCTATACATCCGATTATAACAAACCACATATGGCTGCCAAGCATATACAAAATGTTCAATATAGTATCCATATCCCGTCCCTCACACGTAAGCAACACATAATAACACATAACATATCTGCATGTTACTACATAAACACATAAACGATCTTATGATTTTGATGTCACCGACTTTATAACTGCTTTAATAATAACACATCTGGTTATGTTTAAGCAAATAATATATTATTATTCAGCATACTTTCTATTGACAAAGGAACGACATAATAAAGATACACGCAGTAAGGCATGCCTCACTGCGTGTATCTTTATTATGTCTGGTAATGACTCAATCTACTGTACAAATTAGTGTATCCGTATGTCAATCAAATATATTCTAAACACCAATATCTACTTTGATGCATTATGCTTCTTAAAAAACTTCTTAGTCTCTGCCACTACAACCCCACTCAACGCAAACAGTGCTATCATGTTAGGAAGTGCCATAAGTCCGTTAAATATATCGGCTATTGTCCAGACAGCACTTACTGTCATATATGGTCCGATAAATAC
>DJDY01000183.1 GCA_002435585.1 Lachnospira sp. UBA5912 | reverse complement strand
CATAGAAGCGATATATCATACAGCTTCCGTGATTATAATGGTGGAATCGTAGTTGCATCAGGAGATGTTATAGTAAGAAAAGATTTTCAGGGAACCATTATAGCTGGTGGAACTATTACTATTGAGAACAATGTGACTGTGACAGGTATATCAGATGTTGCTGATATCATAAAGACGGATCCTAAATATGCAGAGATATTCAAGGTATGGAATCCACTTGAAGATAGTAATAACAGTGGTTTCCTTGATGTACAGAATATGACATATAAGGATATGATAAAGGTTGCTAATTGGAGGAAACGTGATGATTCTAGCGAGACTGCGGCATCAGCCGAACCAGCAACACACTAATATGCTGGCAGGGCGCAGACTATATGAAAAATATAGACAGCAAGGGTATGGACAATTTAATAAAGGGTTTACACTTGTTGAGTTGCTTGTTGTAATCGCTATTATGGCAGTAGTTATAGGTGGTTCGACCATAGGTGTGTCTGTTATCAGCGCTGGTAATGTTAAGAAGGCCGGTAATTATGTGTATACAGAGCTTAATACACTTCGTTCGCAGACACTTACTGTTAATGCAGACTGGCGGCTTGACATAGAAAAGGAAAACGATGGTACCTATAGAATCGTTACATATAAGAATGATATCGAAGTTGACAGCAAAACTATAGGAAAAGGATACACAGTTACTATATCTGACTATAAGGATTCGATAGGAACACCTGTTACATATACAGTTGACACAGAAAAAAAGGCATCTGTGTCATACACAAGAAGTAATGGAAGAATAGGTTCATTTACAGTTAATGGTGCAGCTTCTTCGTCAGATAAGCTGGATGTTAACAATAATCTTAAGGCTGTTATAACAGTAAGCCGTGGAAGTCGTTCTTATGATGTTACAGTGTGGTATAGTACAGGCAAGATTACGCTTCCATAAGTGCTTTGAACGATAATATGCGAAGTATTATAAGAATTAAAGTGAAGCAATCCTGATCATAAGTGAGCAACACATTGTATTTTAGAGATTCACATAATTATATATGAAAGATAAAAAGAGATAATGCTGCAAAGCAGATAATTAAAAAGGGGAGAAAGATGTTATGAATAATGGTAATCTGTCACAATGTGATATAGATAACAATAAGATTGTCATGCGACAACGTAATAATAAAGGTTTTTCCCTTGTAGAGCTGCTTATTGCACTCGCAGTTGGAGGTATAGTGCTTTCAGCACTTACCATACTTATACAGAATTCGGTACATAACTTTACAAGACAGACTGTATCTGCCCAGCTGCAAAACGATGCAGATGTGGCACTTAACCAGATAGAGAACGACATAATGGAAGCAGATATGCTTGTTATGTATCACAGTGGCAGCACATCATCAGGATATGATTATTACCTTACTGAGTATTCACAGGTAGATAATTCAAGATATTGTGGTTATATATGGGATAAAACCAGCAAAATATTGTATTACTCTAACGATTTTTATGCGTTGAGTGAGAATCCACTTAATGTTTCCAATATTAGTGTTGCATGTGAACATGTTGCAGATTTTTCTATAAAACTTAACAGCAAATGTGTGTCAGAAGAAGAAAAAGAGCAGCCAACAGCTTCACCAACAGATCCTGTTAAGACAAGAAAGGCTGTCGTTATAACACAGAATATCAAGGTGAAAGCTAATATAAAGCTGTCTAACCAGAATGTAAACCGTGATGTAACAAGAGAAATATCTTTAAGAAATTCCCTTTATGGAAAGGATATGACTGACGATATAAAGATTGTTAAGACAGAGGGTACTGGTAAGATAATTGTTAAGATGAAGGACTGTCAGTTAAGTGAGGTCAGTGAGTTTGTCGGGGATTAAAATAGTAGATTCATATATTTTATGGTAATAATCATGATAGATTCGATATTGTGTAATCATAAGTTGCAGGATACAGGAGGAATACCGATATGAAGAAGGTAGCTGGACATATTAAGAAATTATATATTGTATATGCATTGCTTGCGGCAGCTGTTGTCAGTTGTATAGCAGCTGGGGGATATATCAGGTATATACATGCGGAGGATAAAGAGCCTGTTATTGCAGATGAGGTTATGGTCAATGGTAAGACATATACATCACAGAATAAGATGAAGGTTCTTATGATAGCTCCGGATGAGGCGTATGATGAGCTTGGAATTCTTATAGGTGATGATGTAGGAAGCATAAAGTATACAGCGCTTTTGAATAAAGCTCCATCAAGCATAACAGATGGCGAATTCAGAAATAATATAATCAGCTACCAGACGTTTACTAATAATGGCGGATTGTTATTTAACACTCCTTATAGAATTGCCTACAAGTTCCCGGATGGAACCGTTACAGAGAATATATCTACAATGTCCAGTGGTGATATCAGCAAGAAGCTTAATGGAAACTGGAAAAACCTGAAAGTAGTAATAACTAAGGATGGCAGTGAAATTAAATATCGTAATATATTTGGTGCCATGATATTTGACAATTATGATATGGATGATAAGATGAGTTTTGATGTAAAAAAACCATCTGATGTAAGCATGTCAGATATTGAAAACGCAGACCTTATATATATAAGTGGGAAAAGTCATAATCAGTATGGTATAGGTATATATAACTATATTAATGGTAAAAATATTGGCGCTTATAAGACACTTATGAATAAAGACGGAGGAGATCTTGGTGCTGATGAAGCATTATATCTTTTTATGTCTTATGCAAAGGGTGATAAAAAAGTTATTTTAGATGCAACCGCAAGGCAGGATAGCGATAATGGAATGAATCTTAACAGAATAGATCTTTTGTTTACAGCTATTGATCAGGATGTATTCATGTCCGACTTTGCAGCAGTAAAGGGAACAAATAAAGATAACTATGTTTACAGAGGCTCAAAGGGAAGTATAAGAATAGAAAATGGACAGATTAATCTGTATTACAAGACAACAGATAAAAAGATAAATTTTGGACCTGGCATGTTTAAGAATACTGGCAATAATTTTGCGGTATCTGGATGGGTTGACTATACAGGTAAACTTAATATTTCAGATGGACGTGAACAGGATTATATAGATGGATATCCTTATTATTCAGATGCAGGCTATCCATATTATAATGCTAATGCAATAGGAAGACATTTCGTCAACAATTCAGTATTTGTTTTTGATGGTGGCAACGCAATGACCTGCTCATTTACGACTGAAAAGATTAGCACAACTGATGGAAAAGATGGTGATTATAAAGGTACAACATTTGCAGATGCTTACGAAAAAAATGGTAAGGATGGTGAACTTCATCCGGCTGATGCAATAGAGTATATTCTTGGTGTTTATAAGAAAACAAATATAAGTTCAATAAATGTATTGGAAATAGAACCAGAAGGTTTCTCTAAATATAATAATCCGGAAGGCAAAAGAGCAATAGCAGCGTGGTTTGGACTAACTGACAAACAGTATAATGATATTGCTTCATATATTAATGTGGATTCTTATTCCATGAATGCATTTAATGGTCTGAATAAAGATATACGTTCTGATTATGATCTTGTTATAATAGGCGCTTATGATAATGGTAAGTTAAATACTGATATATATAGTACGCCATATGATACGGACATGGCGCTTAAGAGTTATACGTTAACAGGTAATGATATGACACATAAGGCGTATGAAAAAATATATTCTTATGTTGTTGCAGGTATGCCGCTTGTTATGGATGATGGTGTCTATTATAATATTAATTCAGTTGTTGATGCTGATTGTAATAATCTTAAAGATGTACAGGCAGTAAGTATCAAGAAGAGACTTATGGAAGAATTATCATCTGTTAAGACTAATATAACACATGTTAATACACGTTCAGATGATACCAGTCAGAAACAGTTGAATCTTATATCAAAGACACTTTATTATGTTAATAAGCCATCAGTTGATATAGGACCATCGATAAATGGCAGCAGAATTGCTGATTATGTAGAAACTAAGGGAACAGATGGAAAGCTGACAGCTGATGGAACGGTTGATAATTCTAGTCTTTCTGATATTCATTTTACAGGAAGTCTTTCAGGTAGTGATTCGTACAGAATCAAGATATATGTAGACAGAAACAATGACAGTCTTTTCTCAGAGAATTATACAGGACAGAAGAGCGAACTGGTATATTATGAGAAGAATGGTTCAGGTGCTGCCACAGATGGAAATGGCAATATATTAGGAGCTGTTGTTAATAGTGGTTCGTTTGATGTTGCCATTCCACTTCCGCTATCTTTAAGAGGTTATATAAAATGGAGAGTTGAAGTTACAGATGTATCTACTGGAGCTGTTAAGAATTCTGAAGGTGCATTTGCAATATCGGTAAATGATTCAAGAAGTAAGACTATACAGGTATTGCAGATTGAAAATGATAAAGAGGATGCTCATATTAATCTTAATGGTGCATCTTTTAGAAACACATTTGATAAAACAACACCTGTTACAGGACTTGATGTTAATGTGGATGTGTGTAAGAAGAGTGAATTTAATAAGAGGATAGCGGATAATCCAGATTATCTTAGTTCATATTCTATGCTTGTGTTAGGCTTTAGTGATAATTATGGCAATGACTTATCAGATGCATCAAAGAATCTGAGTGATGCTGCTAATACTGCTATATATGAATATATACAGGCTGGAAACTCGGTACTGTATACTCATGATAGTATGTCGTACAGGAATGGAAGCAGCAACAAAGCAGCTTCTAATGAGAGCGAAATCAACAGTTTTACAAGAAAGTTTAAGGATGAGATAGGCATGAAGAGTGGTTTCGTGCTTACCGATACACTTAAGCTTAAGCTTGATTCTAAATATACAGTTTTTAAAAATGTATCGGCTTCGGATAGTACAAGAACAACCAAGAGAGTTAAACAGCTTAATTCGGGACAGATAACAGAGTATCCATATACATTATCAGACACATCGGTAATGTCAGTTAATGAAACGCATGCCCAGTATTATCAGCTTGACCTTGAAAGAAGGGAAGATGCAGAGGATGTTGTTGTATGGTATACATTAACTGGTAGTGGAGCAGATGATGATGCTTCAAGATTCTTTATTGATGCCGGTCAGGATGCTGTCAATAATTATTATGCATATTCGATAGGTAATATTACATATACAAGTGCAGGGCATAGTAATATCGACAGCGAAGGTGATGAGATGGAGCTGTTCGTTAATACATTTGTAAGAGCACTTCTTGCTGGTAATAATCCACCTGAAGTTGAATATGAAGATGCAGAGAAGATAGATGACAACAATTATGCTATATACTACAGACAAAGACCGAACACAGATAGCTTAACTATAACGTATACAGTAACTGATATTGACCTTGTTGCCAATACAGGACAGGCTGCTGAGTCATATATATACTATGATACAGATGGTGATGGCAGGTATACGGATGGTACAGACATTAGAATAGGATATCTTGATAAAGATGGTAAAGTGTTTGGTGGTAAGCCGGATAATGGAGGCGTGTATTGTGGAAGACAATATTCCCTTACATTATGGAGCCCGGGAGGTGTATGCAGCAGTTCTATAACCAGTTCAGTACTTAGCGAGATGAAGGATAAGATGGCTAATGGTACACTGACAATTGGAATAGTAGCTATAGATGAAAGTAAGGCAGTGGGGTATGCTGCACTTCAGATAGCTTACAGACCATTATTTAATCTGAATTAAAAAAGAATGAAGTGGATATTAATTCAGATATGTCATTGATGTTATAATATTTAATTGTTGAGTATTAAATTATTAAATACTAAATGATTGAATATTAAATAAGAAGCAGGTTGCTATTGTTATAGTGACCTGCTGTTTTTAGTGTTATTTTATTGAGTGGTTTGTTATGAGATTTTAGTGTGCAATTTATTTATATATGAATAAAATATTTAAAATTATAATCTTGATAAGCATATATAAAAATACTATAAAATAAATACTGTGAGATAAATTGTGTAAGAAAAACACTTGCATTGTTAATATTTTTATGATATATATTATATATAAATATGCATATGAAGTAAGGGACAAAAGCCATGCGTGCTTGAGTATCCTTACATCTTTTATAACAGGAAGTAATTAAGTATATTATTTAACTGTATTCTGGCTGGATTTGGCATTGGAATATTCCCACAAGTGATAAAACTGAATATTAAAAAGAGTGTTTAAAGACATTTAGAAAGACATTTAGAAATGTGTTTTATGATTAATTCAATAAGGCTTGCTGATAATGGCAGAAAGGGTAAGGTGGTCGATATGGAGATGTGTAATGCAATGAAAGAGTTCCTGGAAGGTGGCAGACGAAGCTATGGATATGCTTGATATAGCTGATGAGGATAAAGTAAGATATCGTAGGATGCTTGGCTTGTAAGTCTGTTTAAGTGTGTTATGAAAGACGTAAGTTCTTTATTTATTAGAAATACGGAGGAAAAGTGTGAAATTAAGAAAGAGGGTGTAATGTATTGTTTAGCAGCATAACAAGTGCAGCGTTGTGCGGTATAGATGCCCGTATCGTCAGTGTTGAGACAGATGTAGGGTGTGGACTTCCGACATTTGATATGAGTGGATATTTAGGTATGGAGGTTAAGGAGGCAAAAGAAAGGGTAAGGATTGCTATAAAGAATACGGGAGTTGAATTACCGCCACAGCGCATAGTGGTTAATATTTCGCCGGCAGATATAAGAAAAGAAGGAACAGGTTTTGATCTGCCCATAGCGATAGGTATTCTTGTATCAAACGGAATCATAGACGAGGCAAAGGTTAAAGATATACTTGTACTTGGAGAGCTAAGTCTTGATGGGACTGTGAATCCGGTTAATGGGATGCTTCCAATAGTATGTGCCGCAAAGGAAGCTGGTATAAAGCTATGTATTATTCCTAAGGATAATCTAAAAGAGGGAAGCATAGCAGAAGGAATACAGCTTTATGGTGCAGAAAGCTTAAAGGAAGTACAGGATATACTTATTAATAATAGTCTAGATGGCGTTTCAGCCAATAATCCCAGTGATGATTATAATAACAATTATGCAGATGAATTTTATGCAGATAAATTAGAAAAGAATAAACCAGCTGTCAGGTTAAACGCAGACAGTGATGAAGAGGAGGATTATCTTGATATAAGAGGTCAGTATAGCGCAAAGAGGGCAACTCTTATTGCAGCAGCAGGAATGCATAATATTATGTATGTTGGTCCGCCTGGAAGTGGTAAAACAATGCTTGCAAAAAGGATTCCTACGATATTACCGGATATGACTTATGAAGAGCAGCTGAAGGTGACTAAGATATATAGTGTTGCGGGAAAGCTTGATGCAGCTAAGGGACTTATAATTAAAAGACCATTTAGAAGTCCTCATCATACTATAACTTCTGCAGCAATGCTTGGTGGTGGAAGAATACCAAGACCAGGAGAGATAACACTTGCTGGTTCAGGTGTACTTTTTTTAGATGAAATGACGGAATTCAGACCGGATCTTATGGAGTCTTTGCGACAGCCGCTTGAGGATAAAAAGATAACGGTTGTAAGGCTTAATGCTGCATATACATATCCGGCGGAATTTATGCTTGCGGCAGCTATTAATCCTTGCAAATGCGGCTATTATCCTGATAGAAACCGCTGTCATTGTTCGGAATATGATATCAGAAGATATATAGGACGGATAAGCAATCCTATGTGGGACAGATTTGATATGTGTATAAAAGTTGATGAGGTTACATATGAAGATGTAACCGGTGTAAATGATAACTGTGATTTATATAGTTCTTCATACATGAAAGAGCAGGTTGAGAGGGTAAGACATATACAACAGGAACGGTTTAAAGGTTCTAAAACAGAGTATAATTCACAGATGAATATGCGGGAAATAAAGAAATATTGTAAGCTTGATGAAGAATCATCAATGATTATGGAGTCTATGTATAATAAGTTGTCTATGTCAGCGAGAGGATATGGAAAAGTGCTTAAAACGGCAAGGACAATAGCCGACCTTGCAGGCAGTGTGGATATATTAAGTGAACATATAACAGAAGCACTTATATATAGAAAGAACGAGGTGCGTTAATGAGTGATAATAAAGGAATATCTTCATATCTTGAGGATTATTACTGGTACTGGTTTTGTAATATACCCCATGTTGGTCAGGTTAAGCTAAGGCAGCTGCTTACAGCTTTTGAGTCACCAGAACACGTATACAAAGCTGATGAGAAGATTGTAAAAGGTCTTGGATTGTTGACAGATAAAGAGCTTGCATATATGGCTGATTCTAAAAAAGACAATAGAATATATGAAGAGTTTATTGATATCAGAAAGAAAGGGATACATTTTACATATCCAGGGAGAGAGGATTATCCTAAGAAGCTGTTACATATATATGATTATCCGATGTGCCTTTATTATCATGGCAAGCTGCCAGATGATGATAAGCCGGCAGTTGCAATAATAGGTTCAAGACAGAATACTACATATGGATATAATGTGGCGAGTGTACTTGCAAAAAGCTTTGCAAAGATGGGAATACAGGTTATAAGCGGATTGGCGAGAGGAATAGATTCAGCATCACATATTGGTGCGCTTAAGGCTGAAGGGTATACATGTGGAGTGCTCGGGTGTGGGGTTGATATATGCTATCCAAGAGAAAATATAGAGATTTTCACACAAATGAAAGAAAAAGGTTGTGTGGTATCGGAATATCCAGTAGGAACAGCACCACATGCTGGGCAGTTTCCTGTAAGAAACCGGATTATAAGTGGACTATCAGATGTAGTTATAGTTGTAGAAGCAAGAAAAAAGAGTGGTTCACTTATAACTGTTGATGCGGCGCTTGAACAGAATAAGGAGATTATGGTAGTTCCTGGAAGAATAGGTGACAGCTTAAGTGAGGGATGCAACAATCTTATAAAGCTTGGAGCTGCTATTATAACGAAACCTGAGGATATATTGGATATAGAAGCTGTAAGAAGTAAATTAGATAACTACAGGTGTGCTGGTGATTATAAAGCAGGTGGGAGTGACAGATCTTATATAGGTATGAATACAGAAACAAAAGATTGTATATATAATAAAAAAGAGGAAAAAAACATAAACAGTATACCGGAATACCTGCAAAATAAAGACTCTGTACAGGAATTTGAACTTGCAACGCCTAAAAATATGTTGTATAGTTGTGTGGATTTATATCCGGTAGGGTTAAATGAACTTATAGAAAAAACCGGATTATCATTACAGAAAATAAGCAGTGCCTTGGTTGAATTAGAACTTGAGGGGAAGATAGAAGAGGTTGCTGATAACTGTTATGCACGCATATATTAATAAAATGTATGCCAAGGGGAATTATCGTTTGTAACATCAAGGTTAAATGTACACAGAATATAAAGGCATCTGCATATAATTATAATCTAAGGAGTTAGTTTCATGGCAAAATATCTTGTTATAGTGGAATCACCAGCAAAGGTAAAAACAATCAAGAAATTTTTAGGTTCAAATTATGAGGTTATGGCATCGCAGGGACATGTAAGGGATCTTCCTAAAAGTCAGATGGGTGTTGATATAGAACATGATTTTGAACCTAAGTATATCACTATAAGAGGAAAAGGTGAGATACTTGCAGCACTTAGAAAGGAAGTTAAGAAGGCTGATAAAGTATATCTTGCAACCGATCCCGATCGTGAAGGAGAGGCAATATCATGGCATTTGTCAAAGGCATTAAAGTTAGAAGATAAGGACATATATAGGATTACTTTTAACGAGATAACGAAAAGTGCTGTTAAGGCAGCTATTAAGGATGCCAGAAAAATAGATATGAATCTTGTTGATGCACAGCAGGCGCGAAGAGTTCTTGACAGAGTTGTTGGATATAGTATAAGTCCTGTATTATGGGCTAAGATAAAAAGAGGACTTAGTGCTGGACGAGTTCAGTCGGTAGCATTAAGAATAATATGCGACCGTGAGAATGAAATAGATGCATTTATTCCAGATGAATACTGGACAATGGATGCAACACTTAAGGTAAAGGGCGAGAAAAAACCAATAGTGGCAAGATTCCATGGCGATGCTGATGGTAAGATAGATATTAAAAATAAGGAACAAATGGAGGCTATTAAAAAGAAAGTAGAGAGTAGTACATTTGTAGTGGATAGTGTTAAGAAAGGTGAGAAAGTAAAGAAAGCCCCACTTCCCTTCACAACAAGTACACTTCAGCAGGAGGCTTCCAAAACACTTAACTTTGCAACTGCAAAGACTATGAGAATAGCACAGCAGTTATATGAAGGTGTTGATATTGAGGGAAGAGGAACTATAGGTGTTATCACATACTTAAGAACTGATTCAACAAGAGTTGCAGATGAAGCAAAGGCAGCATCAGAGCAGTATATTGAAAATAATTACGGAGAAAAATATCTTCCTCATGGTGATAAGAAAAAGAAGGATGATAAGAAGATACAGGATGCGCATGAAGCAATCAGACCAACAGATATCTCTCTTACACCTGCTATGATAAAAGACTCTTTATCAAGAGACCAGTTCAGACTGTATCAGCTTATATGGAAGAGATTCACAGCAAGCCAGATGGCAGATGCTGTATATGAAACAACATCAGTTAAGATAGCCGCCGGTGATTATAGATTCAGTATATCGGCTTCTAAGATATCTTTTGATGGTTTTATGTCTGTTTATAAGAGCGATGATGATAAAGATGAGCCTAATTCATTAGTTAAAGGGATTGATGAGAATTCTGTACTGACACTTGAAAGCGTTGATGGAACACAGCATTTTACACAGCCACCAGCACATTTTACAGAGGCATCATTAGTTAAAGCACTTGAAGAACTGGGAATAGGAAGACCAAGTACGTATGCACCTACTATCTCAACTATTATAGCAAGACATTATATTGCAAAGGAACAGAAGAATCTATATGTAACTGAGCTTGGAAGAGCAGTTGATGATGCTATGGTTAAGGCTTTCCCACAGATAGTAGACGTTAATTTTACAGCTAATATGGAGTCACTTCTTGATGGTGTTGCGGATGGAGAGGTCAAGTGGAAAGAGATTATTAAGAACTTCTATCCTGACCTTAAAGAGTCTGTTGATAAGGCTGAGAAGGAACTTGAAAATGTCAAGATAGAAGATGAAGTTACTGATGTTGTATGTGATAAATGTGGACGAAATATGGTTATAAAATATGGTCCACATGGTAAATTCCTGGGTTGTCCAGGTTTTCCAGAGTGCCACAATACTAAGCCATATCTTGAAAAAATAGGGGTTGCGTGCCCTAAATGTGGTAAAGATATCATCCTTAAGAAGACAAAAAAAGGAAGAATGTTTTATGGATGTGAAGGGTATCCGGAATGTGACTTTATGACATGGCAGAGACCTTCGGATAAGAAATGTCCTAAGTGCGGCAGTTATATGCTTATCAAGGGTAACAAGCTTGTATGTGGTAATGAAAAATGCGGTTATATATTAGATACAACGAAAGATGTTAAGTAAATAGTTCTATATATCAAAATAATATAGTTATTATATGGATTTAGATTGAATTTTGATGAAATTGTCAGATAAATATGATAAAAATGTTGATTATTTAAAAGTTGTGTGATATTATTCTCTCATACAGATGTTTATCGGTGTAATTATATATATGGAGGAATGTATGATGAGTGTACAGCTTTTGGATAAGACCAGAAAGATTAACAAGTTATTGCATAATAACCATTCGGCAAGAGTTGATTTTAACGATATGTGCAATGTCTTAAGTAGTATACTCGAATCCAATATCCTTGTCATAAGTAAGAAAGGAAAGGTCCTTGGTACCGGATATTATGCTGGTGTTGAAGTGATTAATGAACTTGTCTATGACAAAGTTGGTGGGTTTGTGGATGAGATGCTCAATGAGAGATTGTTAAGTGTTCTATCAACTAAAGAGAATGTTAATCTGTCTACGTTGGGATTTACTATGGAGAATGTTAAGAAGTTTCAGGCTTTGATTGCGCCAGTAGAGATAGCTGGTGAGAGGCTTGGTACTTTATTTATGTACAAGAGTGACAGTTCATACGAGATAGATGATATTATCCTGAGTGAATATGGAACTACAGTAGTAGGTCTTGAGATGATGCGTTCAGTTAATGAAGAGAATGCAGAGGAAGTAAGAAAGAAAAAGATAGTAAGGTCGGCTATAGATACTTTATCAACATCAGAGCTTGATGCTATAAAGAATATATTTAAAGAACTTAATGGTAATGAAGGTACTCTTGTTGCAAGTAAGATAGCAGATAATGTTGGAATTACAAGATCGGTTATTGTAAATGCATTAAGAAAGTTTGAAAGTGCCGGAGTTATTGACTGTAAGTCATCAGGTATGAAGGGAACTTATATCAAGGTTATAAACGAGTATGTATTTGATGAGCTGGCTAAGTATGATGAATAGTCAGTAGTGCTTTCTGATACTTATAATGAAGAAAAACTCTGGCTATTTTATAAGGTTGATTTGAATGGCTGTTGCATTGTGGATTATTTGTGTTGCATATAGGATAATGGTTTGGTTTATTGTTCTATGTGTTGCATAAGTTATCCTGCTGCAACAGCCGATTTGATTTTATTAAACAAAAGTATATTTGCTATCTGATAATTAACACAAGAGAATGTTGATTTTGTTTATAAATGAATTGTATATGGATTATATATGCATTGTATATTGATGCGTAGATTTTAATAATCTGGCAAAAAAGCTTAATTGAGGTAAATTATAGATATATTTACTGCTATTGCCAAGTTTGTGTATATATTTCGGGTTCTGTGCTGGTGTCAGGAGCAGATGAGAATTTAAAAATGCCAGAAAAAGCCAAAAATAACTTGTTTTTTTGTCGAAATTATTTATAATGTTAGGTAGTGTAATTATGTTTATAGTTATAATACACGGATACTATGTGGATTAGAACTATTATATCCATTGTATGGAAAGGGGTATATATGAGCTCGGGAATGTTTGGATTCGTTAATGTATTAAAAGCGGCAGCAGATGCCAGCTGGACAAGAGAAGAAGTGTTAACTAATAATATAGCTAACGTTGATACACCTAACTATAAAAGACAGGATGTGGATTTTACTACATATTTAAGATCTGCACTGCAGCGTACTAATGGTGGTTCTTCATCACTTACTAACAGGGTTAATAATATCAATTATAATGATATAGCCATAAGGACTTATACAGATAATTCTACATTATCATACAGACTGGATGGCAATAATGTTGACCTTTCAACAGAGAATGTTGAACTTGCATCAGAGCAGATTAATTATAATGCACTTATTGATAGTATGAACAATGAGTTTTCAAGGTTTAAGACAGTACTCAAATGATGAATTATATTTAGAATTATATTTATAATGTACAGCACATTATCAGATATGATTTAAATATGTTATATTTAAGAACGTATACATGAACACTTAATACATAGATAAAGGAGAGAACAAGCGTATGTCAATGTTTACTGCATTCAATATAAGTGCATCAGGTATGACTGCACAGCAGTTAAGAACAGATGTAATATCACAGAACATAGCTAATGCGAATACAACAAGGACCAGTGATGGAACACCTTACGTTAAGAAGTCTGTGGTATTTACCGAGAAAACACTTACATCAGCACAGGCAGGTGTTGGAACATCAGCATATTCATCACGATATACAACTGGTACAGGAACATTTGCCGATGCATTAAGAGTGGCAAGTGGTGGCATTGTTGGCGATGGTGTTAAGGTTACATCAATATATGATGATACATCAGAGGATATGAATATGGTGTATGATCCATCACATCCAGATGCAGATGAGAACGGATATGTCACATATCCTAATGTCAATGTTGTCCAGGAGATGACAGACCTTATTGATGCTTCACGTTCATATGAAGCAAATATATCAGCTTTTAACGCAAGTAAAAGCATGGCACAGAAAGGACTTACTATAGGACAGTCTTAATATGTGTGATATCTTAAGTTATATACTCGGAGGAATTGTAATATGGATTTGACAACAGCAGTTAATTCACTTGGAAGTGATTATGTCAATAAAGTATCTGATCTTTTAACAAACAGTAATGTTTCTAAGACAGGTACATCTGATGATTCTACATTTGATTCAATATTTAATTCAGTATCAGGAATTCTGGATAGCACGAATTCTTATATCCAGCAGGCACAGCAGGCAGAAGTTGATTATGCCCTTGGCAACATGACTAATACACACGAATTAGGAGTGTATCAGCAGAAAGCTAATATTGCACTGCAGTACACAGTTGCAATAAGAGATAAAGCATTAGAAGCATATAAAGAAATAATGAATATGCAGATATAATTACTTAGGAGTTAATGATGGCAGATAAAATAAAACAGATTCCACAGAAGTTATTAGATATCTGGAAGAGTTGGTCGGTAAAGAAAAGAATAATAATAGTTAGTTCGATAGTAGCCTTCATAGCAGTGATAGGTATATTGTCATTTGTACTTACACGTCCTAAGTATCAGGTTCTTGTAACATGTGAAGATTATACAGAGATGAATTCAGTAACATCTATACTTGATGAGAATAACCATAAGTATAAGATTAATAACATGGTGGTAAGTGTAAACGAGAAAGAACTGACAGCATGTAAGATGTTACTTGCAACACAGGATATAAAGTCTGATGGCTATACATTTGAAGATGCTATGAAGAGGAGTTTTACAACAACTGATTCAGATAGCACAAAGCAGTATGCGCATTATCTTGAAACTAAGCTTGCATCAGACCTTGAAGATATGGATGGAGTAAAGACAGCATCAGTTACTATTAATATGCCGGAAAAGACTAATTCTTTCTATCAGGCAGCATCAGATGCGACAGTTGCTGTTAAGCTTGTAACAACTAAAGATATAAACAGTGATACAGCAGAAAGCATGGCATCACTTCTTGCTATGGCAGTTGGTAATGACTCAACAAAGAGTATCACTATCATAGACAATAAAGGCAATACATTGTTTAATGGAGCTGCTGGAAACAATAATAATTCAGGTGTAGGCATGAATGATAAGCTTAAGTATAAGTCACAGATTGAAGCTACTACAAGCAGCTCACTGTTAAGAAATATACTTGCAACAGGTCTTTATGATGATGCTGTTATTACACTTAATTATGAACTTGACTGGAATACTGTTAATAAAATAGCTAAAGAATATACAGCACAGGATGGAAGGGATGAAGGTCTTTATAGTCATTCATACCAGCAGGCTTCAACAGGTACTAATGGAGCTAGTGGTACGCCAGGTACTGCAAGTAACAGCCAGAATTCAAACAATCAGACTACATATGATGTAACAGATGGTACATCATCATCATCTACATATACAGTTGATGAGTTTGATTACCTACCTAATGAACTTGTTACAACAACAAACACAGATCCTGGTTCAATAGTTAAGGCTAACTCAACTATAGCAGTAACACTTATACAGAATGTAACATATGAAGAAGAACAGGCACAGAAGCTTGGATACTTAAACGGAACAGACTGGGATACATTTAAGAGCCAGAACGCACAGCCTACTACTATAGATGTAGATCCTTCATGGACAGATATTATATCTAAGGGTACAGGTATTGATCCGGCTAATATATCAGTTATAGCATATCAGAAGAATTCGTTTATTGATAAGCCATCAACGAACATTCTCAGCAAGGCATCATTCTGGATTCAGCTTGTGCTTGCAGCAGCTATACTTGGAATACTTATATTTGTTATTATCAGAAGTGCACGTCCACTTACAGTTGAAGAGAAAGAGCCAGAGTTATCTGTTGAAGAAATGCTTGCTTCAACAAGAGAGAACCAGCAGGCAGCTGTGGATGATATCGATCTTCAGGAGAAGTCTGAAACAAGGAAAGCAATTGAGAAGTTTGTTGATGAGAATCCAGAGGCAGTTGCATTACTGTTACGTAACTGGCTGAATGAAGACTGGAACTAATAAATATGTTGGATAATATGGGAGTACATATATGGCACGACAGGCTAATAATGGTGAAAAAGGCATGGACGGGGTTCAAAAGGCAGCAATATTACTTATAGCCCTTGGACCAGAAAAATCTGCAGAAATATTTAAACATTTAAAAGAAGAAGAAATAGAACAGCTTACATTGGAGATTGCCAATACTAACAGCGTATCTCCACAGACTAAGGAACAGGTACTTAATGAGTTCTATGAGGTATGTCTTGCACAACAGTATATCGCAGAGGGCGGTATCGGATATGCAAAGGAGCTTCTTGAAAAGTCACTTGGAGAGGAAAAGGCAAAGGCGGTTATTGGAAAGCTTACAGCAAGTCTT
>DJDY01000071.1:6148-7453 GCA_002435585.1 Lachnospira sp. UBA5912 | reverse complement strand
TGACCAATCTTTAATACATCTTCTGGCTTGTTAATATGCTCTCTTGAAATCTGAGAAACATGAAGTAAAGCATCAATACCATCTTCAAGCTGTACAAATGCGCCAAAATCTGTCATTCTTGCTACCTTACCAGTAACAATATTACCTACAGCATACTTTGTAGCTGCATCATTCCATGGATTCTGGTCTGGATACTTAACAGAAAGTGCAATCTTATCACCATTGATTTCCTTGATGAAACACTTAACTGAATCTCCAACCTTATATACCTTCTTAGGATTCTCTGTTCTTCCCCATGACATCTCTGAAATATGAAGAAGTCCATCAACTCCACCAAGATCTATGAATGCACCAAAGTCTGTTACATTCTTAACTGTACCTTCAATCGTATCACCTTCATGAATCTTAGAAAGAAGTTCTTCCTGTGCTGCTTTCTTAGCCGCAACAATAAGCTGCTTGCAATCTCCGATAACCTTTCTGTTCTTAGGATCGTATTCTGTTAAAACAAATGTTACTTCCTTACCAGCATAATCTGAGAAATCCTTAACATATGAATCTGAAACAAGGCTTGCTGGGATAAATACTCTTGTTTCATCAACAACAACTTCAAGACCACCCTTGATAACTCTTGTTACTGTAGCTGTTACAGGCTCATGGTTATTAAATGCTTCCTCAAGCTTCTTGCTTCCGTTATCTGCAACAAGCTTTCTATATGTAAGAAGCACCTGTCCTTCTCCATCATTAAGCTTAAGAACCTTAGCCTTCATCTCATCACCAACAGAAACAACTGTTGTAAGATCAAGTCCTGGCTGTGATGTATATTCACTTCTTGTGATAATACCATCAGCCTTATAGCCTATGTTAAGAACGATCTGGTCTTCTTTAACTGCTATTACAGTGCCATCAACAACTTCTCCTGTATGAATTTCCTTCCACTCTTCGTTAGCTAACATCTCTGCAAAATTCTCTGACATTAGTATAAACCTCCTCAATGATATTGTTCGGGGTAGATGCCCCAGCTGTAATACCTATGCTGTTTACCAGATCAAGACATTTCATGTCAAAATCTTTTAGAGTTTGAATGTAAAATGTATTCTCACATTCGCCTTTACAAATCTCATACAGTTTTCTTGTATTGGAACTACTCTTGTCGCCGATAACAATCATTGCATCAACTTTCTGTGCAATATCTCTTGCCTCAGTCTGACGTTCTTCCGTGGCATTACAAATAGTATTTTTAATGGTAATATTGTAACCCTTTTCGTTGATAATTTCAACTAATTCTTTAAATTTATTGTAATTAAA
>DJDY01000071.1:0-6110 GCA_002435585.1 Lachnospira sp. UBA5912 | reverse complement strand
TTATTGTAATTAAATGTCGTTTGGGATACTATTACCACCTCTTTTTGCTTATCAAGCTGTATATTCTTTGCTTTTTGGGCTGTGTCCACAACCATGACAGGACTATGTGACCATCCCATTATTCCTTCAACTTCCGGGTGTTTTTCATTGCCAATTATTATTATTTGTTTTCCTTTTGCACTTTCCTCTTCCACTATTCTGTGAATTTTAAGGACAAAAGGACAAGTTGCATCAACTATCTCGTAGTTCTTTTCCTTTATGCTGTCATATACACTCTTTGATACACCATGTGACCTTATAATAACTGTAGCAGCATCAATTGTAGAGTTAATCTCGTTAACATCTGATATTGCTTTTACACCTTTGCTTTCAAGATCCTTTACTACTTCTTCATTATGAATTATAGGTCCATATGTATACACATTTTTCTTGTCCGAGCGTTCATACACGGTATCTACCGCCCTGTGGACACCAAAGCAAAACCCTGCTGATTTAGCCAGAATAACTTTTTTGTTAGACATACTCATTACCTTTTTATTGTATACAATTTCTTAATAATAGATTTTTATTATATTTACCAGCTATTAAATACTTTTAATTATTTTTAACAGCTTTATTAATAATATCTCTAATTGCTGCAACAACCTGCTCAATATTCATATCTGAAGTATCAAGTAATATTGCATCATCTGCCTGTTTAAGAGGGGATATCTCTCTATGCATATCCTGATAATCTCTTTTTTCAATATCTTCCTTAATTGCATTAATATCGCATTTTTCGCCCTTAGCAACTAGTTCATCATATCTTCTTTTTGCTCTTGCATCAGAACTTGCAGTAAGATATATCTTTACAAATGCATCCGGGAGCACTGTTGTTCCAATATCCCTTCCATCCATAACAACATTAGTAGTTTTTGCAAGCTGTCTCTGAAGTTCTACAAGCTTACTTCTTACTTCTTTGTATTTAGATGTCCTGGATGCCATGTTTCCCGTCTCTTCTGTTCTTAAAAGACCAGTAACATTCTCTCCATTAAGTATTACCTGCTGTTCTCCATTCTGATATTCTATACTGATATCAACATCTTTAACAGCCTCATTAATAGCCTTTTCATCTTCTGGATTAATATTATTTTTGCCAAAATACACAGCCATTGCCCTATACATAGCGCCTGTATCTACATATATATATCCCATTTCCTTAGATATAAGTTTTGCTATGGTGCTTTTTCCAGCTCCAGCTGGTCCATCTATTGCCACTGAATATGCCATATTCATTCTCCAATCCTAAACATATATAGTTTGTTTTCTGATATATTCTACATAATATTCTATATAAGTATATAATAATGTGAGTATCAAAAGATATTTTAACCATTACTTATGCATACGGAATTCTATACATTGTAAAGTTACACAATATCTTTATATTGCAAAGCTTTCTTTAAGCAAGATGTGTTGCCGCTGCATATGCACTTGACCATGCTACCTGTAGATTAAATCCACCTGTAACTGCATCGACATCAAGAACCTCTCCCACAAAATATACTCCTTTAACAATCTTTGATTCCATAGTCGAAGGATTAATTTCTTTTACATTAACCCCACCTTGTGTAATAATAGCCTCATTAAAGCCTCTTGTACCAGTTATCGTCATCTCAAGATTCTTTATAAGATGAACCAGTCTCAGCCTTTCCTGCTTAGTTATCTCATTAACCTTTTTGTCCTTATTAATATCACTAAGTCTTACTATCACTGGTATAAGCTTCTTAGGAAGCAGCTTATCAAGTGAATTCTTATATGCCTTATTCTTTTCCTCTGAGAAATCTCTTAATATTCTTTCATCAAGCTGTTCTTCTGACAATGCTGGTTTTAAATCCACTATAAGTTTAAGTGGTCTTTTTCTTAGTATTGCTGTTGTGTAACTGCTCGCACTGAGTATAACAGGACCACTCACACCAAAATGAGTAAAAAGCATTTCACCAAAGTCGCCATACACTTCTTTCTTATTATCCATAATACTTATTGAAATATTCTTAAGACTAAGTCCCATAAGCTCAGATGCCCATTCTTCCCTTATAGTCAGTGGAACAAGTGCTGGGATAACAGCTGTAACTGTATGTGACATACTCTTTGCGAATCTGTATCCATCTCCTGTTGAACCAGTACTTGAATAAGAGTTACCACCTGTCGCTATAATACAGGATTCTGCTTTTAATATCTGTTTCTTATCTGAAGATAACTCTTTACACTTAACGCCGCTAAACCTCTTCATGCCATCATCCGTATCCTCTGTTAGAACATCAAGCACCTCCGTATTAAGCATAATATTTACTTTAAGTCTGCGCATTTCCCTTGCAAGTGCCGATATAACATCTGATGAATGATCAGACTCTGGAAAACATCTGTTACCTCTTTCAATCTTAAACTTAAGTCCAAGTTCATCAAAAAATCCCATCACATCATAGTTAGAAAATCCCTTAAATGAACTATACATAAACTTCGGATTAGTAACAACACTTTGTCTTATATCTTCCTCATCACCTGCATTAGTAAAATTGCATCTGCCTTTTCCTGTTATAAAAAGCTTTTTGCCAAGTTTTTCATTTTTTTCAATAAGTGTGACACCATGCCCGTTTCTTGCTGCTATAATAGCTGCCATCATACCAGCCGCACCACCACCTATTATTATCACATTGCTCATCTATATCCTTTCGACTGACCTGGTTATATATCATCTCCATGCAATCTTTATTCTGCTGTTTCTTTATCATCCTGGACAAGAAGTTCCTTGAAATAAGGTAATTCCAAAGCCCAGTCACAGAATGTATGCCATTCGGCAAGCTTATGATTTCTTCTTGAATAATACATACCTGCAAGATTCTCATAGTTAAATGTACATGTTCTCATCTGGTTATAACTTTCCGGCAATAACTGAATCATGCTGTACCAGAGATTCTTATCCTTTGTTTCCACGAATTCCTTACGTATAGTTTCAAGAAAATCAATATTCTTTTGCATCATGTCAAGTGCCGCATCTGTACAATGGTCCACGCTGAAATCACCCATTTCAAATGGCTTGCTGTGAATCTTGTGCATTGTACTTGTTGAATTGGCAACTGTTCCTACTTTATATGTATCATATTCCTTCCACCAGTATATTGGTGCTGTTATATCTACCGTTACAAATATCTGTCTTATGAACTTTCTATGGTCTGAACCTGCCTTACAAAGTCTCTTTGCAAGGTCAAGATCATTAGGGCCGAATGTGAAAACGCCATTTTCTGTCTTGCTATCCATCCTTGCCCAGCTGTTAAGAGGATTCCTTGCGCCTCTCATAGCATTTTCAAAGTTCATGACTTCATATCTTTCTAGCTTAATCATCTAAATAAACCTCATTATACTGCTCTATAGCTAATTCTTTATAGTATATTACATCATAGCTTTATAGCAGCAATTCTTTATTATATTGTTAGTTTTATTACTATCAGGCTGAATTATACGTATTGTATTATCAGACCGAACGCATATTATAAAAGAGTCTTTCTAAGTTCTGCTCCATCCATGGCACTAAGGTATGCAGGTGCAATATCAAACACTGTTTTGCATCCTGTCTGTCCTTCCTTATAAAGTCTGTAAGCAGCTCTTGCATACGCCACGATCACACATGATGTGAATTCAGGATTAGAGTCGAGTTTTAAACTATACTCTATAACATGGCTGTTTTCATTGTTCCAGCCTGTCTTTCCTGTACGGATAACAAATCCACCATGTGGAATTCCGCTGTGATTCTTTTTTAGTTCTTCCTCACTTATAAAATGTACTGTTGTATCATAATCTGCAAAGTAGTTAGGCATATTCTTGATAGTTTCCTCTACCTTTGCAGCATCTGCACCTTCTTCAAGTACAACAAAGCATTCTCTTGTATGCTTCTGTCTTGTTGTAAGTTCTGGGTTTTCACCATTTCTTACTGCCTCTAATGCTGACTCTACTGGAATTGTGTACTGCTTGCCATCCTTAACGCCTTCAACTCGTCTGATAGCATCTGAATGACCCTGGCTTACTCCCTTACCCCAGAATGTATAATCCTTTCCATCTGGTAATATAGCATTGGCATACATACGATTTAAAGAGAACATTCCTGGATCCCAGCCTACTGATATAATTCCAACATGTCCACTCTTCTTTGCTGCAGCATCAACATTGTCAAAATGTTCTGGAATTCTTGCATGTGTATCAAAGCTGTCAACCACATTAAACATTTCTGCAAACTTTGGTGTCTGGACTGGTAAATCTGTAGCACTTCCTCCACAAAGAATCATTACATCAATCTTATCCTTCCACTGCTCTACATCTGCTACTGGGCATACAGCAGCTCCCTCTGTCAATATAGAAACGCTTTCAGGTGCTCGTCTTGTGAATACTGCCGCTAACTCCATATCAGGATTCTGCTTAATAGCACATTCTACTCCCCTGCCTAAGTTACCGTATCCGATAATACCTATTTTCATACTGTTCCTCCATTTTATATGATTATACTATATTTTATATCTGATTAGTGCTGACAAACACTTATTTAATATTACTTTTTGATTGCCTATATGTCAACTGCCATTTTAATGTAAGTATCCTTATGTTAACTTAATTATGTTAACTTAATTAGCTTTTATGTATTATTTAATGAAATAACTCATATAAATTTATTAATACGCAAATATTTTTACAACTATTTTACAGCTCTAAATCTTATACTTACATAATCCACTATCCAGTAATCATCTTTATACAGTCTGTGTCTTAATTTTTCTACTGTTTCTTTTATTATCTCCTGTTTTACATCTTCATTTACACCCTCAAAAGGCTTCTTCACAAACATATTAATCCAGTTGGCAAGTCCGTTATCGCCCACCTGAATTGTAGGTCTGTCAAACAGAACTGCATATTTGACCATAAAACCTACTTTTTCAAAAATATCCAATGCATTACATACTTCAATCGCAAAGTCAACAAAAGCATACCCTTTTGCCGTTATAGCATTACGGTCTTTAATGCAGCGCACAGAAAAAGTAAATATCTGCTTCGCATGACTGTTCGTTCGCTAATGGCACAGAAAAAGTAAATGTCTGCTCCGCAGACGCTTCCTTTTTCTTTGTGCTCATTATATTAAAATGAGATGATTACTACATATTTTGTACAATACATAATAATCATCTCATAATTATTTACCAATATTAAGAACCATTATTCTATTAAACTGGATATGCCTTATTAGCTGTGTCAGCCTTAGCAGGGTCAACCTTCTTCTGCTGTGCTTCCCTGTACTTGAAGAACTCTGTAGCAACTGCTGGGAATAACGCATATGAAAGTACATCCTCATCCTGCTGCTTGTACTGTTGTACAATCGGATCATTCTTGAACTTCTCAAGCTGTGGCTCAATAAGGTCTGCTGGACGGCATGTGATAGGCTTAGCATCACCTATAGCTTTCTTCTGTACTTCTGGGTTAAATGGCTTGATTGTCTGTCCGAATTCACCCATAAGAACCTTCTTAGATTCCTTAGTGATCATCTTATAACGCTCACCCTGTAATACATTAAGAACAGCCTGTGTACCAACAATCTGTGAAGATGGTGTAACAAGAGGTGGTTCACCAAAGTCCTTACGTACTCTAGGTATCTCTTCAAGAACTTCCTGATACTTATCTTCTGCGCCAGCTTCCTTAAGCTGTGATACAAGGTTAGAAAGCATACCACCAGGTACCTGATATAATAATGTCTTGATATTAACACCAAGAACCTTAGTATTCATAAGACCTGTCTTTAACGCTTCCTCTCTCATTGGCTGGAAATAAGCAGCTATCTCTGCAAGAAGATTCTGATCAAGACCTGTATCGTAAGGTGTTCCCTTAAATGCCTCAACCATAACCTCTGTAGCTGGCTGTGATGTTCCCATTGAGAATGGTGACATAGCTGTATCAATAATATCTGCACCTGCTTCAACAGCTTTCATATATGTCATTGAAGCAACTCCAGATGTATAATGTGTATGCATCTGGATAGGAAGTGAAGAACCATCCTTTAATGCCTGTACAAGCTCTGTAGCCTTAGCAGGAAC
>DJDY01000162.1 GCA_002435585.1 Lachnospira sp. UBA5912 | reverse complement strand
AATATTGCAAATTCCTGTTTTGTAATCTTAGGAAGCACTCTGCCGCCAATACTCACCTCAAATGTAGAGCGTGTAAGTACCATATCCTTAAATTTAAGTGAGTCCTTTGCCTGACTATCTTTTGTACCAGTTCCTTTTATTTCTTGTGTTTTATCTTCCGTATTTCTTTCTATTTCTCCCTCTATATGGCGAAGCTGCACCTGAATACGCGCCAGAACTTCCCTTATCTCGAAAGGCTTTGTTATATAATCATCTGCCCCGTCCGTTAATACTCCGATTTTATCATCCAGACTATCCTTGGCAGTCAGCACAATCACCGGAAGCTTTCCCTTTTTCCTTATCTCCTTTAAAACCTCCTCACCGCTTGCACCCGGCAGCATTAAGTCAAGCAGCACCAGCGTGTAAGCATTTTCCTTCATATTTAAAAGCAATTTTGCCTCTGTTCCTGAAAATGCCTGCTCACACTCATAGCCTGACTTGGTAAGCACCTCACAAAGCAGATTATTAATATTTATATCATCCTCTACGATTAGTATATTTGGCATAATTTTTACTCCTTTACTTTATGAGAAATGGCATTAAATAAAATGGTTTTAACATTAGATTTTCTTCTTTTCCAATATCTTTTTGCGATATTAAATATATTTTATTTACATTCTTTGAAAATTTCTTATAAAATTGTTTTATCGATTCGTGCTTTCCTGCCCCTGATGACTTAATTTCAAAAGCATTTACTTTACTTCCCTCAGAAATAAGAAAGTCAACTTCATAATAATGTGTACTTTTATCTTTTTCCCAAGTGTGATAATAAAGTTCCCTTCCTGCTGCTGTAATCATCTGTGCAATAAGATTTTCATACAGATAACCAAGATTAGCTGGCAGTTTATCAGAAAGTAATTTTGCATACACATCATTTTCTATGACTGGGCGGTCAATAAACATTAATGTAATAAATAATCCAGTATCCGAAAGATACAATTTATAACTGTCAAAGTCTTTTGTATCTGTCAGGCTTACCCTTGGATTGGTTGAATTATAACAAGGTAAAACTGTCTTTGAATCAATCAGTTCGTATAATAATTCCTCTGACTTTGAATTATTCCTCTGTCCTATTGCAGTAGTAATCCTGTATTTTTTGGAATCTTTTGCAAGCTGTACTGGAATTGAATGGTATATTGCAGATATCCTTCCAGACCCGTCAATCTTTTTAAAATCTTCTTCATACAATGATATAATCTGTCTTTTGACCATATCAATCTCAGAAAAATTTTTACCTTCTATATAAGCTTCAACTGCCTGTGGCATACCACCTACAGCCATATATATTCTTAAATCTCTCATCAATTTACGGTTGGTTGCCTGCCCAATAGCCTTACCTGTATCATATATCTGTTTAAGAAGTTCATAACTTCCACCTGTAGCATCACAGAACTCCTGATAATCCATTGGATACACCTGTATTTTCATTTCTTCCGATGGAATTAAAATATCCTTTACATTTTTCTTTATAGAAATTAGTGAACCTGTTTCAAGATAACTATATCTTCCGTCAGCTACAAGATGTTTTATTGCCTGTCTTGCCTTTGGAAAAAGCTGAACCTCATCAAATATAATAAGTGATTTATGCTCATATAATGTTATGCCTGTTTCCGCCTGCAATCTTAAAAAAAATATATTTAGATTGCCGATATCATCGAAACACTCCAATATATTAGTTGTTGTTTTAGAAAAATCAATAAGGATATATGAGTCATATTCATTTTCTCCAAAGCTCTGTGCGATTGTAGACTTACCAACTCGTCTTGCCCCCTCTAACAAAACCGCATATTTATCTGAATACTTCTCTTTCCATTCTAACAATCTGCTATATACTTTTCTTTTAAAATTCATAACTTTCCCCTTTCAGAACCCAACAATTGTTACTGTTTAACACTAATCTAAAAATGCAGCGTATTCCCATATTAATGTGTATTTCTATAATAAATGTCATTTTCTTCAAGATTATTATCTCTTATTTTATCCATTTCTTCAAGATTAATTCAGGCGTTTTTGTACGTTTCTTCAATATTAATTTAGCCATTTTAGTCCGTTTCTTCAATATTATTATTAGCTATTTTAGCTGTTTCTTCAAAATCTCACTCTATTTTCTTATTTTCGACATCTAAGTGATGCAAGAGTCTAAAAGCCAAAAGTTTTATTATACAAGTATTAAAAGATAGCACGACTATTCCCTATATCCAGAAATAAATCGTGCTATCTTCTTACCCAAAATATATGCTGCAAGTAACCCACAAATCCTTTAACATCATATATATCAATATTTAATTATTTTCAACCCTCGCCATCGCAATCTGCTCTGGTGTTATAGGCAGCTCATAGAATCTTCTTCCTGCCGCATGGCTTAACGCATCTGTTATTGCCGGAAGCGGTGTATTTATTACGACCTCTCCTATTGACTTAGCGCCAAACGGACCTGCATCCTCAAAACTGCTCTCAAACTCAACATTAATATGTCCGATATCCATTCTTGATGGTATCTTATATTGCAGGAAAGAATTCTCATATAGCTTTCCTTTATCCGAATATGTAACATTTTCAGACATTGTCATACCGATTCCCTGAAGTATTCCTCCCTCTGCCTGGACTCTTGCAAGATTAGGATTAACTGGTGTTCCACAATCTACACACGCATCATATTCCACAACCTTACTCTCACCTGTAAGAAGGTCAACTTCAACCTCGGCTGCACCTACCATAAATGGTGGTGGAGAGATAGGCGATGTATGTGTATTAGTAACCGAGAGTGTAATATCATTGCCACACATTGAAGCTGTTGCTATATCTGCAAGTGATACTGATTTACCAGTATTCTCTCCCTTCTCGCACATTACGCGTTTTCCGTCAAATGTAACCTCACTCTTATCACAGCCAATAAGCTTAGCACCAAGCTTTTCAATCCTGTTTCTTAACTCTAAGGCACAATTCTCAACTGCTTTTCCTGTTACATATGTCGTACTTGATGCATATGAGCCTGAATCATAAGGCGAAATGTCAGTATCCGCACCGAATACACTTATATCATCTGTATCACACTCAAGAACCTCAGCAGCAATCTGCGCAAGTATTGTATCACAGCCAGTTCCCATATCAGCGGCACCGATATTCATTGTATACACACCCTCATCATTAAGCTTTAGTGTAGCACTTCCGACATCCACTCCTGATATGCCTGAACCCTGCATAGCCATACCCATTCCAACAAAACGTGCCTTAGTATCAGATATCTTTCTCATAGGATACTTTTCATCCCACTTAATCATCTCTTTAACCTTAGTCAGGCATCTGTCAAGCGCACAGCTTGTATTGACCTGTCCATAGTAAGCTGGCATAACATCGCCCTCTTTAACTATATTTTTAAATCTTATTTCAAACGAATCCATATGAAGCTTGTCCGCAAGCTCATTTACAGCAGATTCGACAGCAAAAAGTCCCTGAGTTGCACCATAGCCTCTATAAGCACCTGCTGACATAACATTCGTGTATACAACATCACTTACAAAGCGGAAAGCCTCTGCCTTTCCATATAATGGTATCGACTTATGTCCTGAAAGACCTACTGTCGTTGGACCATGCTCCCCATAAGCTCCTGTATTAGATAATGTATATAAATCTATTCCCTTTACAATACCATCCTTAGTTGCTCCAAGCCTTACATGCATCTGCATTTCGTGTCTTGGTGAAGAAGCTGACTGAGTTTCCTCTCTTGAGAATATAATCTTAGAGGGTTTCTTTGTCTTCCATGTAACAAATGCAGGATATATCTCTGAAACAGAGGTCTGCTTTGCACCAAAACCACCACCAATTCTTGGCTTTGTAACACGGATCTTTGATGGTGATATTCCAAGTGCATGTGAAATAATTCTTCTGCAATGGAATACTATCTGTGTAGAGCTTACCACATGAAGTCTTCCATAGGTATCAATTGTACAGAACGTTCTGAATGTCTCCATCATACTCTGCTGGCACGCCTTTGTGTGATATGTTCTGTCAATTACAATATCGCAGTTCTTAAGTACCTTATCTATATCACCATTACTGCTCTCATCGTGCGCACATAGATTTCTTTTATTATCAGCTCCAACAGGACACAATGCTTCCCAGTTATCTTCTGGGTGAACCAGTATTTTATTATCCTTAGCCTTAGTAAAGTCAAGCAGCGGCTCAAGTACTTCGTATTCTGTCTTAATAAGCTTCATCGCCTTATCAACGCAACGCTCATCCACTCCTGCAACAATAGCAACCGGATCACCTATGAATCTGACGTGCTTATCAAGAAGCAGCCTGTCATAAGGACTTGG
>DJDY01000207.1:8764-15567 GCA_002435585.1 Lachnospira sp. UBA5912 | reverse complement strand
AAGAACAATTATACCAAGAACAATTCTATACCAGCCGAATACCTTGAAGTCGTGCTTCTTAATGTAGCCCATAAGAAACTTGATAACTACTAAAGAAACGATGAATGCAACAAGCATACCAACAAGTAGAATCATTCCCTCCATAGATGTCATAGAGTTATGCATAAGGAACTTTGCACCCTTAAGAAGGCTAGCTCCAAACATAACAGGAACAGCAAGGAAGAAAGTGTATTCAGCGGCTACTGTTCTTGAGACACCAAGTATAAGTGCGCCGACTATAGTTGCACCTGAACGTGATGTGCCAGGGAATATGGCAGCTATAAGCTGAAAAAGTCCTATATAGAAAGCAAGCTTATAGGTGATGCCGGTAAGATTACGTACCTTAGGTCTTTTTCCATGATGCATAGTTTCAACTATGATAAATGCAACACCAAAGATTATAAGCATGATAGCAACTGTTGTGTAGTTGTAGAACAAAGCTTCAAGCTGTTCATCAAAAAGTACACCAACTATAGCGGCAGGAACACAGGATACAAGAATGTGGAACCATAATTTAAATATGTCCCATTTAACATAAGCACCAGCACCGCCTTCTGCAAGTGGCTCTTTGTTGTTTTTCTTTCCAAAAGGCCATAACTGATGCCAGAAAAGGATAACAACAGCCATTATTGCACCAAGCTGGATAACAACTTCAAACATACTATAAAATGCTTCTGATACCTTAAGCGGCATAATCTCATTAAGCAGGATCATATGACCTGTACTGCTTATTGGAAGCCATTCGGTAATACCTTCTACGATACCGAAAAGTATCGCCTTTAAAATCTCTAACATTATTCCTCCAATCAGATGCGGTTTATTCTACTCTTATGTATATTCCGCTATAGTCACATTTTATTATAGAAATAAGAAATTATTGGCCGAAAAATCAATTAAAATAATAATCATACTCCTACATGACTACACGTTATTTTCGCATTGAAATGCGGGTGTGTCAACAACAGAATTATAGAAATTTCATATTACTTATATAATGTTGATGATTTTACTAGTCCTTTACAGGATATTTACGTTAATCATAAAGATTATTAATGAAAAGTTAAATATAAAACTATAAATGAGCAAATTTGAAAAATTGCACAAAGTTATACTGCCACTTTCATAAATGCATCAAAATCGTTACTTGCCTTTGCACATTGGAATATATACCGATATCTTTCTAGCTGAATAACGTCACAGATTTGGTGATAACCGTTTTCAAAAGAACTGGGTTCCCCATTTCCTATCACACACATATAATGTGCTAATGACATGATCAGCCAGTACCTTTGGATTCCCTGCGCAGAACGTATCTGGTAGCTGTCCAATGCCAGTTTATCCTTACACTGGCGAAAAAATACTTCTATCAGCCACCGGCACACGTAATAAGACAGGATTTCATCCGTTGATAGTGATACATCGGTACTGAGAAAAGCTCTCAATGCTTTGGGCTTTCCAAATGCTTTTTCGGGATAGCTTAAAAGAACCACGGCGTTTTCAATTCCATTGAGTTTTCCTTCATATCGGTACACATAGTATTTCTGATTTTTCACTGTCACAAGGTGAAAATCAGAATGCGTGACCGATAAAAGCGCAGCAAACTCACTGAGTTTCTGCTTGATCCCATAGGGATACAGCATCCGGTTTGTTTTTAAAGCACCGATGGTATGGAAGCCCTTTAGTGCAAAGGTATTGATTATTTTTTCAGAAACATACCAGCAGTCNNAAATTTGAAAAATTGCACAAAATTATGCTATACTTACAAGATAATGCCAGGACTAAAAATTTTTGGCACAAATCTAACATTAATGATGACTTTATATAAGATTACATCATTCATTACGATTTATTGAAATGCTTTAAGATATTTAACTCTGACAATATTAAATATGGGTAACAGATGAGGAGAAACTATGGAAATATACTTAAAACCAATAATATCAGCGTGCTATATATTCCCGGTACTTGCAATTATATTTACAATACCATACATACTATATGAATATCATAAATATGGCTCGATTCTTGTTTTAAGAACGGGAATAGTGTATACATTCATATTCTATATGATTACATCTTTCTTTATGACAATTCTGCCTCTTCCACCAAGGGATTCGGTTACACCAGATACTGCAAGCATTCTGCTTGTACCATTTGATGCTGTAAGACGGACTATTGCTACATCTGGAATCGTCTTTTCAGATCCATCAACATACGTTAATTTATTAAGAAATTCCGAGTTCTGGCAGATAGTATTTAATATATTGCTGCTTGTGCCATTTGGAGTTTATTTAAGATATTATTTTAAAAGACCATGGTGGCAGGTGCTTATATTTTCATTTCTCTACAGCTTGTTTTTTGAACTTACACAGTTATCAGGATTATATGGAATATACAAATATCCATACAGATTTTTTGATGTAGATGACCTTATATGTAATACATCAGGCGGAGTCCTTGGATATATCATAACACCATTATTTGTGTTTATGTTACCAGACAGGGATAAGCTGGATGAGATAGCTTATAAGAAAGGACGTGTTGTATCTGAATTCAGGCGTGGAATAGCATGGTGTATAGATATGGTGATAGTCATGGTGCCGGCTGTTGCATACATAATGTTTAATAACAAGAAAATATCCGTATTTGTGTATGATATGAGGTATACAGCTGCATTAAGTGTTTATATAGCATTTATATTTATATTGGTGACAGCTATAAGTAATGGGCGTACATTAGGTAAAGCACTTGTCAATATCCAGATTGTGAGTTCAGATAATAAAGGAAGGGCTGGAATACTCAGGCTTGCTGCAAGGTATATAATTCTGTATGTGGTGGGTATGCCTTCAATAGCATATGCATATTATATGTATCGTTGTATACAGGATACAGGCTTACAGAAAGGAGAATGGAAATATTATGCCGTTATAGTCTGTATGGTAATATGTGTGATAATTGCGGTTTATATGGCAATTGACCTTTTGCTTTGTCTTCTTAGTGCTACAAGAAATATGCTGTATGACAGAATAACTAAGCTGACACATATAAGTCTTGCAGGGCGTGACTATATAACAGATGACGATGTGACAGATAAAAATGCAGATGCAGCAGCAAAAAATCTTGATAATAAAGCAGGCGCAAAGTCACAACCAGACAAGGAAAATAATAATCAGGTTAAAAAGAATAATGATAAAGCCCATAATAAAGGTGTGTATAACCATGGAGTGGATATAAACAAAAACAATGTGAAAGATGTAAAATCTTCAAATACTACATACAAGGAAGAAAAATCTTCTGATAGTGAAGAAGAATATGCGGACGAATATAAGGTTAATGTCGATAATATTGAATTAGATAATGTGAATACGGATTATGTTGATGTGGACAAGGTCAATGAATTGCTAGCAGATAAATCAGATGAGTGATTGTAAAAGAAAAAATAAACAAAAAAATATATGTAAAATGTCAATAAATGTGTAATTATTGATATTTATTATCATTAAGTTATGTGTTAACATATGTATTAAAAAAGAAACATGATGATGAAAATTTCTATATATTTTTAAAAACATATAGAAATATTAAAGGCGTATAGAGTAAAAGCAGGCTAACGCAGCATTATGGAAGATAAAGGCTAATAACCAGTCTTCTGATATCATTATGCAGGATGTGAGTAAATATAGAAATGAAAATGACATAAGAAAGCATCCGTACCAAATACGGAGGTTATACATATGACTATTAAGGATATGAAAACAGGTCAGACCGCCACGATTCTTAAAGTTGGTGGTGAGGCTGCACTAAGACAGCATTTTCTTGATATGGGACTTATACAGGGTGCAGAAGTAACTATTATAAAGTATGCACCTATGGGAGATCCTGTCGAGTTAAGAATTCATGGATATGAATTAACGATTAGACTTGCCGATGCAGCGCAGATAGAAGTAAGTTCCATACATAATGATGAACCTTCTTCTGTTAATAAAACTGCAGTTAATAGTACATCTGGAACGGGTAATAGTAATAATAATAAATCAGCTTCAGACAAAAACAGATTATCATCAATAAAGGACAGACATGCAAAGGATAAAGGTAAAAAAACAGATAAGACAGATGACAGACTTATAAAAACTGAGCATCCTGGTCTTGGTGAGGGAGGACGATTCCATGATAAGGAAACAGAGAATCCACTTCCTGATGATGTGACACTTACATTTGCACTTGTGGGAAACCAGAACTGTGGTAAAACAACTCTTTTCAATGTATTAACTGGTTCTAACCAGCATATTGGTAATTTCCCAGGTGTAACAGTTGATAGAAAGGATGGCGTGATAAAGGGTCATCCTAATACGCTTATAACGGACCTTCCTGGTATATATTCAATGTCACCTTATAGTAGTGAAGAGATTGTAACAAGAAGGTTCCTTCTTGATGATAAGCCTAAAGGAATTATCAATATACTTGATGCAACCAATATAGAGCGTAATCTTTATCTTACAATGCAGCTTATGGAACTTAATATTCCTATGGTTGTAGCACTTAATATGATGGATGAGATAAGGGTTAATGGTGGCTCAATAAGAATCAATGAACTAGAACGCCAGCTTGGTGTTCCTGTTATACCTATATCAGCAGCTAAGGGAGAGGGGATAGGTGAACTTGTAGAGCATGCAATTCATGTGGCAAAATATCAGGAAAAACCAGAGATAATGGATTTCTGTCCGGATGATAGTGCTATACATAGATGTATACACGGAATTATGGCTCTTATAAGTGATCACGCTGATAAGGCAGGATATCCAGAACGTTTCGCAGCATCCAAGGTTGTTGAGGGTGATGCTATAGTGCTTAAGCATCTTGAACTTGAACAGAATGAGAAAGAGATGATAGAACATATCATACTCCAGATGGAAGAAGAGTGCGGCATGGACAGATCCTCTGCCATAGCTGATATGAGGTTTGGCTATATAGAAAAAGTATGTAAAGATACCGTAGTCAAGCCAAGAGAGAGTAAAGAAAGAATAAGAAGCCGCAGGATAGACAAGGTATTGACTGGTAAATATACTGGCATACCAGCATTTATAGCTATTATGGCGCTTGTATTTTATCTTACGTTTAATGTTATAGGTTCGTGGTTATCGGATATACTTGATATAGGAATAAATGCACTGACAGGTGTAGTAGATAATGCACTTACAGCTATGAATGTCAATTCAGTGTTACATGCACTTATTATCGATGGAATATTCAACGGTGTTGGAAGCGTGCTTGGTTTTCTTCCTGTAATCGTTACGTTATTCTTCTTCCTGTCAATACTTGAGGACAGTGGCTATATGGCAAGAGTAGCATTTATTATGGATAAGCTTTTGCGTAAGCTCGGATTATCTGGAAGAAGTATAGTACCTATGCTTATAGGATTTGGATGTAGTGTTCCTGGTGTTATGGCTAGCCGTACACTTTCATCAGACAGAGACAGAAAAATGACAATTCTGCTTACACCTTTTATGAGCTGTTCAGCTAAGGTGCCTATATATGCATTTTTCTCAGCTGCATTTTTCCCAGAGCATGCAGCACTTGTTATGATAGGACTGTATTTCACAGGTATAGTTATAGGTATAATTATGGCACTTATATTTAAGAAGACATTGTTTAAAGGAGAGCCTGTACCTTTTGTTATGGAGCTTCCTAACTATAGAATGCCAGGTGCTAAGAATGTTATGCAGTTACTCTGGGAGAAGGCAAAGGACTTTTTGCAGAAAGCCTTTTCTATCATATTTATTGCCACAATTCTTATATGGTTCTTACAGAATTTCGATATAAGACTTAATGTTGTTACGGATTCAAAGGATAGTATCCTTGCCGCAATAGCAAGCTGGATATCACCAATATTCAGACCTCTTGGATTCGGTGACTGGAGAATAGCAACAGCCGTTTTAACAGGTGTTATGGCGAAAGAAAGTGTTGTATCAACAATATCAATACTTTTCGGAAGCACAGCAGAGATACTGGCAGCAGTTACACCAGCAGGTGTAATGGCATTCCTTGTATTCTGTCTGTTGTATACACCATGTATAGCAGCAATTGCATCTATCAAGAGAGAACTTGGTGGTAAATACGCAGCAGGAGTGGTAGTTATGCAGTGTTGTATAGCATGGATAGCAGCACTGATTACGCATACAATATTTATGCTGCTATAATGCGCGTAAGCAATGAGCCTTGCAAGACGAAAGCCTGACAAAGTGCTGTGTTTACACAAAGCATTTCGATGTTTTTAAATAAAAACATTGTCAGAAGTTGTTATTGATGATATTATATCAACAACGCAAAAATATAAAAACCCCTGAGGGAGTAATCGGCATACGAAGAATATGCAGTTATATCGACATAATGGTTAATGTATGATTAATTCGTTATAATTAACCCGGTATTACTTTAAATGATGAGACTCAAGGACAGTAAGAGAGCAATCCCTACTGTCCTTGATTTTTTTTTACGCGAGTAACGATGAGAATGAAAAAACATAAGAGCAATTATCCTGCTTGCAGGAATAATTGGGAAAATGTTTTTTCATTCGAGGAGCACCGCGATAGCGAAAGATGCATGGCATCTTGAGCATATCGTTACGAGTAGAAAGAGACGATGAGAATGAAAAAACATAAGAGCAATTATCCTGCTTGCAGGAATAATTGGGGAAATGTTTTTTCATTCGAGGAGCACCGCGATAGCGAAAGATGCATGGCATCTTGAGCATATCGTTACGAGTA
>DJDY01000207.1:6417-8713 GCA_002435585.1 Lachnospira sp. UBA5912 | reverse complement strand
AAAGAGACGATGAGAATGAAAAAACATAAACCAGGGGTATTATTACAGGAAGAGGAGCACATTTTATGAGTATTTTTGAATTATTTATTTTAGCCATCGGACTTTCGATGGATGCCTTTGCGGTATCAATATGTAAAGGTTTGTCACTTGGTAAGATTAAAGTGAAGCATATGTGTATAGCAGGGTTGTGGTTTGGTGGATTCCAGGCAATCATGCCACTTATAGGTTACTATCTGGGAAGCTTTTTTGCCGATATGATAACTAAATATTCACATTGGATTGCATTTATCCTGCTTTTATTTATTGGTGGCAATATGATTAAGGAATCTTTCGGTGAGGAAGAAAATGTTAATGCAGATATGGGTGTGAAGAGTATGTTTTTACTTGCTGTTGCAACAAGTATTGATGCTCTTGCAGTAGGTGTATCACTGGCATTTCTTAAAGTTAACATAATTCCTGCTGTATCATTTATTGGTTGTATAACATTTGTCTGTTCAGCAGTAGGTGTTAAGATAGGAAGTATGTTTGGTGATAAATATCAGTCGAAAGCTGAGCTGTGTGGTGGTATAATACTTATATTGATTGGAGCTAAGATTCTTCTTGATGGTCTTGGAATATTATAAGAGGCTTAGTGTAAAGAAAGCGGTATTGGTGTCTGCGCACACATAACACAGGCTCAATGTGCATAAAAGTGTGCAGAAATGAGGATTATAATGATAATATGCATAAGGCATGGAAAGAGGTTTTAATGAAAGAAATACTTATAGCTTTATTATTACTTGTTATTGGTTTTGTACTTCTTATAAAAGGTGCGGATTTTTTTGTTGATGGAAGTTCATCAGTTGCCAAAAGATTAAGAGTACCATCTATGATTATAGGACTTACGATAGTTGCTATGGGTACAAGTCTCCCAGAATGTGCGGTTAGTGTAACAGCATCACTTAGTAACAATAACGCACTTGCTGTAAGCAATGTTGTTGGCTCTAATATATTTAATCTCATGGTCGTATGCGGCGTGTGTACTTTATTTGTGCCACTTGCAGTATCAGCGGATACACTAAAGAAAGAATTTCCATTTTCAATAATATGCGCAATTCTGCTTGTTATAATGGGAAGGATAGGAATGCTTCTTGGAAGGATTGATGGAATAATATTTCTTGTATTGTTTGCAGCATACCTTGGCTGGATGATTAAATCAGCGTTAAATGCAAGAAATTCAGCTATTAATAAGGAAGTAGAAGATGAAATTGATGAAGAGATAAAGATATTACCAGTATGGCAGTGCATAATTTATATAATAGGTGGTGCAGTTGCTATAAAGTTTGGAGGCGACTTTGTTGTAAATGGAGCTTCAACAATAGCTTCAAGTATGGGACTCAGTCAGAATCTTATCGGACTAACTATAGTTGCACTTGGTACAAGTCTTCCAGAACTTGTTACATCAATAGTTGCTGCTAAGAAAAACGAAGTAGATATGGCGCTTGGTAACGTTATAGGTTCAAACATATTCAACATACTGCTTGTACTTGGTATAGCAGGAACTATAAGTCCGGTTATATTTATAACAGAAAATATTATTGACATAATCATACTTATTGTTATGAGTGTTGTTGTATGGGCATTTGCATGGTCAAAGAAAAAGCTTGTCAGGTGGCATGGGGTGGTTATGCTTGCATCTTATGTTATATACCTTGTATATATATGTGTAAGATAATTTTGATTATTTAAAATGCTTTATTCATGATATGTACATTATATAATTGTAAAGGAAAATGATAAAAATATTGCATAACTATAGATTTACGGCAAATATTGCATAATATATAATTAGTATTGGTAATCCTGCTTTCGTATATACAATACGAGGAGATAAAAGCACTTATGGGAGAATGTAAGCTACTTGTTAAGGAAAATGTGGAAATTCTTATATGTGGAAACAGTACAAAAGTAGTAAGAATAAAGGTCAGGGATATTAATTATATTAGTTGCGATAACAGGATTATAACAATTCATACCGATAATTTTCAGGATAGTTTTTATGGGAAAATTGGGGAAGTATATAATGTATTGAAAGAATGCGGTTTTGAGTATGTTAATGAATCAGAAATAGTTAATATAATGAAAATAAGAAAAATGCATACTAATTATATAGTGTTGCATGAAGAAACTGAGCTTATATGTAGTAAGAATCATAAGCATAGATTAAGAGAACTTATATGGAATTAAGCTGAGGGATATATACATTACAAAAAATCAGTGCTGTCATTGCTCTGTCATATGTGAGTAACATATGGCA
>DJDY01000207.1:0-6393 GCA_002435585.1 Lachnospira sp. UBA5912 | reverse complement strand
CTTATTCAAGGATAATATATGTCTCAATTAACAAAAATATTATTTAAAAAGATTGTTACAAATACTAAATGAAATATTAATATTCAGAGTTATATGAAGTGCCAGAAATTGACTTTAAACAATAATTGGGAAATATAAAAATTAAGTAAAATTAATAAAATAAATCAGGTATTTTTTGACAGTACAACAAAGAAAGTGTTAGAATATTTCTATATAAATGAGAGATAAATAATAAAGAAGTATCATTAATAGTAAGCAGATATTAAATATTTCATTATGTTGTTGTACCATTTTAAAGTTCATGAATATAGAATATCTGTTGTATATAATATATGAATATAATATACCATTAAGATACTTGGAAAGAAGAGGAATATAATGCAGACGTATACTGTATCACAGTGGTTTTTATTCTTTTTTATATATTGTTTTATAGGCTGGGTATGGGAGAGCTGTTATGTATCAGCTAAGTCAGGCAAATGGGTTAACAGAGGCTTTCTACATGGACCTGCATTACCTATATATGGTTCAGGAGCTATTGTAATACTTGTCAGTACAATAGGCGTTAGGAATTCGATACCTCTGATATTCCTTTTAGGTATGGTATCTTCGACAATACTTGAATTTATCACAGGATACTGCATGGAGCGTATGTTTGGAGTAAGATACTGGGATTACAGTAACAAACCATTTAATATTATGGGTCATATATGTCTTTTTTCTTCAATAGGATGGGGCGTATTTTCTGTGTTACTTGTAAGAATAGTCCATAGACCAATAGAGAGCGTTGTGTGTATGCTTCCGGTAACTATAGCAGATATTATTGCATTTGTTGTGGCTATTGTTATGACAGTGGATTTCACCCAGTCATTCAATGAAGCTATGGATCTTAAAGCAACCATTGAAAGAATTGCTAACAGCAATCAGCAGATTAAGACAATTGCGAAAAGAATTGAAGTTGCAACTGCATTTGCAGAAGATGATTATAATAAGATGAAAGAAAAGCTTGCCGAGGGCAGGGCAACGGTTATGAATAATGTAAGTAAGGCAAAGGGCAGACTTACATTTGAGAAGAATATGGATGAAAGAAAGGGAGTTAAGCTTGCCACTTTACAGAAAATGAGTGAAGCGATAGTAGAAAGCCTTAAGAATAAGCTCATGGATGAAAAGGCTGCCAATCAGTTATTGGAAACTCTTGAAAATGAAAAGGTTAATCTTAAGTCAGATAATAAAAAGAGTTACAAGAGTGTATTCAGAATGGTTAAGCGTAATCCAGGAGCTGTATCAAGAAAACATACAGCTGAATTAGATGAGATTAAGAAGTTAATAAAGTAATATGCACTACATTCTTTAAAGTCTGTAAAGCCATATATATAGATTGATTGAAACAATAAAATGAGGATTATTATGGAAAAGATTGTAATATACAATGTAGAACATGCAGAAAATATCATAAAATGTGCATCTAATATGAAGGTTAAAAGTATAGTTATTGATGATGATATGTTATCAGCTACTTTAAAAGATATACTTGTTAATGTCAAAGATTATAAAGCTGGTGATACACTTTATGCAAGGTCCTTAAACAAGCCAGGTATTGTTATATTCTGTGATGTTACAGATAAGCATATGGATAAACTTTTGTTTGAAATGAGGACTGGAAGCAGCAAGGTTGATTACAAGGCTGTTAAGACCAGTACAAACAGCCAGTGGACGATAGCAAGAATACTTGCACAGATGGAAAGAGAAAGTATGGAATATCATAAAAGAAGATAAAAAAGGAGGATGTGTTATGAGCAGTATTATACACGTAACAGCAGATAGTTTTGAACAGGAAGTACTTAAGTCGGACAAGCCAGTGCTTGTTGACTTCTGGGCAACATGGTGTGGACCATGTAAGATGTTAGGACCAATACTTGAAGAAGTGGCGGCAAAACAGGATGAGGTAAAGATATGTAAGATTGATACAGATAAGGAGATGAGTCTTGCATTGAAATATAATATAGCATCAATACCGACACTTATGTTATTTAAAAATGGTGAGGTAAAAGCTACAAGTATTGGATTTATAGGTAAAGAACAGGTTAAACAGTTTATAGCACAGTAAAAACTGATTATAAATAAAACAGGTTAAGGGAGAAACAGTGAGAGAACTATATCTTGAATGTTATTCTGGCATAAGTGGAGATATGTCTGTGGCAGCACTTTTAGATGCTGGTGCCAGTGAAGAACATCTTAGAAAAGTACTTAATACAATGCCACTTGGTGGTTATCGTATTGAAATAACACATGTTAAGAAAAGTGGAATAGATGCATGTGATTTTAATGTTATACTTGATAACGATAATCATGATCATGATATGGAATATCTGCATGGACATAGTCATGATAATATTACACATCAGCATGAACATCATCACGAACACAGGGGGCTAGAAGAGATTAACAGAATAATCGATTCGACAATGTTAACCAGTGGAGCGGCTGCTCTTGCAAAAAAGATATTTCTTATTCTTGCACATGCAGAAGCAAAGGCTCATGCAACTGATATAGAACATGTACATTTTCACGAGGTTGGAGCTGTAGATTCTATAGTGGATATAGTTGCATTTGCGGTATGTTTTGATGAACTCAAGATTGATAAGGTGTATATTCCATTCTTATATGAAGGGTATGGAACTATAAGATGCCAGCATGGTATTATACCAGTGCCAGTTCCAGCAGTAAGTAATATAGTATCACAGTATAATATTGTGTTAAGTCAGGCTCATATTAAAGGTGAACTTGTGACACCTACAGGAGCAGCTATTGTGGCAGCTATAAGAACTGATGAAGAACTTCCATTAAAATATGCAATACAAAGAGTTGGATATGGAGCTGGAAAAAGAGAGTATGAGATTCCAAGCATGTTAAGGGCAATGCTTATAGAGAGTGCCCAATGTGGCAATGATATAGGAAACATAAAAAATGCAAACTGTTTACGTTCGGGGGATGCGGATATTGCTGACACGAAGGATTGCATATATAAGCTGGAAACAGATATAGATGATTGTTCAGCAGAGGTTCTTGGCTACACTATGGAGCGTTTATATGCAGCAGGAGCAAGGGAAGTTCATTATATCCCTATATATATGAAGAAAAACAGACCAGCATATGAACTTGTTGTAATATGTGAAAAGAAAGATATAGACAGACTTCAGAATATAATATTTACAGAGACAACAACTATAGGAATAAGAAGATGTGCCATGGAAAGAACTATACTTAAGCGCCATATGGAAAAATGTATGACCCCATATGGAGAGATTGATGTAAAAGTATGTGAATTGCCAGATGGCAGCAAAAAAAGTTATCCTGAGTATGAAAGCGTCAAAAAAATATGCGAATCCAACAATGTAAGTTATCTGGATGTTGTTAATACGTTGAATGAAATGTTTTAGTGAAAAGAAGTGCATCACCTGAATACAGGATGATACGCTTCTTTTTCCTGCATTATATAGTAATGCAGATATATATTTTATCTGGAATCAGAGACAGGCAATAGTTGATAATGTTATGACCTGTATTATGTGCAAACATTTTGTATACTCAATATCATGAGATTAATTAGTTAACACGGTTACCATCAGTGCCAATGGTGACAACTCTTAAAGGTATGTGCTTTCCACTGGCCTCAATGGCTTTTTCAACAGCATACTGAAGACCACCGCAGCAAGGAACAGTCATTCTTGTAACAGTTATGCTTTTAATGTTGTTGTTTTTGAAAATGTCTGTAAGTTTTTCGGAATAATCAATCATATCAAGTTTAGGACATCCTATAAGTGTCACATGGTTTCTCATAAAATCATGGTGGAATGTGCTATATGCATATGCTGTACAGTCCGCAGCTATAAGAAGGTCACAGCCGTTAAAGCATGGAGCATAAGGTGCCACGAGCTTAATCTGTACAGGCCAGTTGTTAATCTGGCTTCCACTCGTAGCTTTGTTTGCAAGAACTTCTGCTTCGTTATATTCAGACGCTTCCCTTTCTATGAATCTGATGGCATTCATAGGGCATGCTGGGAGGCAGTCACCGAATCCATCGCAGTAATCATCTCTTAAAAGCTTTGCTTTTCCATCAACAATTCCAATTGCACCTTCATGACAGGCGTGAGCACATAATCCACATCCATTACATAATTCTTCGTTTATCTCTATTATTTTTCTAATCATAATGTTTAAAACTCCTTTTATAACTTTTATAATATATTCATATTAAATATTTGCTGCCAACAGATTTTTACATAAAGTGTATTAAATCTTTTGTCTTTTGCATAAAAGGATTATATTATGTAATATTATAAATGTATGTTGTAAATACAACAAAATATAATAGAAATGATAAATAATGAACAATAAAGATGATAATTGATAAACAATGTAAAATAAAAAATTCAGGAAGATGGTAAATGTGTCGTAAATATATGAAGAAATGAGGATTAGTTATATGGCAGATGCAACACAACTAAAGTATATGAATGACAAAGCAGATATGAACAAGTGGATTGATATTATGAGTGAAAGCAATCTGTTTAAAGGCGTAAGCAAAGAAGAGACAGCAGCGATGGTCAAATGTCTGGATGTAAGATTTGAAAGAATAGATAAAGGTCAGTATATACTGCATGATGGTGATCCTGTAGAAAGAATAGGAATGGTTATAGAGGGAGAGATGAGTATAGAACAGGAGGATTACTGGGGGAACAGACATATTATGGCACAGGCGGCAGCCGGGGATATGTTTGGCGAAGCATATGCATGCAGCAATGATAAAGTAAGCAATGTAAATGTAGTGGCAGTAAAATCAGGAATAGTGGCTTATTTAGATACATACAGGGTGATAACTGTATGTAGTGAATCATGCCAGTTTCATAATAAACTTATAAGAAATCTTATGTATATGCTGGCAAACAGATGTATAATGATGAATGAAAAAATCACCCATATGTCAAAGAGAACAACAAGGGATAAGATTTTATCATATCTATCATCACAAGCTAACAGAAGTGGCAGTAACGAGTTTGATATCACATTTAACAGACAGCAGTTAGCGGATTATTTGTCAGTTGACAGAAGTGCCATGTCGTCTGAACTTGGAAAAATGAAGAAAGAAGGACTTATTATATATAAGAAGAATCATTTTAAGCTCTTATAACTCTTATAACTAATACATTAAAGATGTAAGAGCTAAAATAATTCTAACCGTTTGGCTTAAAGAATTTATTTAAGCCAAATGGCTAATTAATAATAAATATCAATAAGCATGAACGGTTTTTTGAGGTTAACATATTTAGGCAAAAACAAGAATTATGCCTATAATATTAAGCTTATATTTTGATTTTTCACATTTTATTATGTATGCAATTGGATAACATTGTAAATACTAAGAGTATTGTTTTTAAATATATACACATTCATTGTATAAAACTAAAAACAACGAAAAAATGTATTGAAATATATTGGTGGGGGTGTTAACATACTTCTTGCGAGTGATAGTTAAGAATTTAACAGATTCGCTTAAATTTTTACAGAAGTTTGTATACAATGTACAAACTATTATGCAATTTAACAGTCAATTTTTTAAGGAGGAACCAATAAAATGGTAAATTTTGATCAGTGGAACGGTTTCAAAGGAAGACTTTGGAAAGAAGAGATCAACGTAAGAGATTTCGTTCAGAACAACTACAAGCCATATGATGGAGATGAAAGTTTCCTTGAAGGACCTACAGAAGCTACTAACAAGCTTTGGGGAAGACTTCAGGAATTACAGAAGGAAGAAAGAGCTAAGGGCGGCGTACTTGATATGGAAACAAAAGTTGTTGCTGGTCTTACAGCTTATGGTCCTGGATATATAGATGAATCTATGAAAGATCTTGAGAAGGTTGTTGGTCTTCAGACAGACAAGCCACTTAAGAGAGCATTTATGCCTTTTGGTGGTATTAAGATGGCAGAAGAAGCATGCAAGAACTATGGTTATGAACCAGATCCAGAACTTCACAAGATTTTTACAGAATATCATAAGACACATAATCAGGGTGTTTTCGATGCTTATACACCAGAGATGAGAAAGGCTCGTCACAGCCACATCATCACAGGTCTTCCAGATACTTATGGTCGTGGACGTATCGTAGGTGATTACAGAAGAGTTGCTCTTTATGGTATTGATTTCCTTATGGAAGAAAAGAAGAAGGATCATGCTAACTGTGGTTGCGGAACAATGACAGATGACATTATCCGTTTAAGAGAAGAAATATCTGATCAGTATAAGGCACTTGCAGGTATGAAGAAGATGGCTGAAAGCTATGGCTATGATATCAGCAAGCCAGCTACTAATGCTAAGGAAGCTGTTCAGTGGTT
>DJDY01000106.1:2390-20865 GCA_002435585.1 Lachnospira sp. UBA5912 | reverse complement strand
GATTTATCAAACACACTATATATGTTTTCTCTCAAAATTTCAAAACATTTATCAGTTTTACTGCTTATCAAAATTTTCGCATTAGTCTGAACTTTCAAAGCCTGACTAATACTCAATACATTCTTGCCATTATAGTTGATGTTATCTATATAATATTCTATCTCCCCACCAAGATTAACTACTATATTTTCAACATATGATGAAACCATTCCCTTAGGATAAATTATAAATTTATTTTCTCCATCATTAATTAATCTCTTTACAACATCTACTATTCTGGTATAATCCACCGTGTTCACTAATATATTTTTCATTTTATTACTCCTGCCCTAATGATATCTGTAAAGCCGGCTCAACTTCGTCACTATTTTCTGGTGTGAATCCACGACACTTTTTACAGAAATTAGTATATCCCTTCTCTGTATATCCAAGTCTGAATTCTACAAGTTCCTTTTTCTTCTCTGGTGTAAATTTTTCAAGATTATATGTTTCCTCTAAATCCTGCTCGCCAGCAATTCCTGCAACTGTTGCGTATGCCGCATAATTACAGCTATATATCTTGCCATCCCGCAATTCTTCCCATGACTGGCTACAGCTATCTCTATGTTTTATCAGTTCTTCTTCTGGAAGCTTTGAATAATCTGTTGTATCTGGTGCCAGATCAATCCAAGACTCTGCTTTATTAATATAATATTTGATATTATACTCCTCAAGCTTCTCTATTAACTGGTCAAAACGGCTGTTAAATCTTGGAACCGCCTCTCTGTAATCATCTACAGTTATCTCAATATTGCATTTACTTAACTTTTCAAGTACTTCCTCTTTCGGTACAACTGTTCCATTAGTTACAGTTCTCAATGTTCCGATTTTATGTCCATAATTCTTATCAATATATTCTATCAGATCTGCTGTGTGCTTATATAGCATTGGTTCTCCACCACTGACATGAAACAGCATAATGTAATCCACACATGAGAAAAATAAATCCACATCTTTTGTAAGCTGTTCCCATTCTCTCACATAAAACTGCTTTGCATATGGGTTAAAATTAAGACAATGCTTGCAGTTAAGATTGCATATTGTACTTGGTAAAAAAGATATGCTTGAAAAATATACCTTATCGTACTTATACACATTGTACACTGATATGAATTCTTCTATTAAAAAGTAATCCACATTATGTACTTTTCCTGATTTTAATAACTGTTCTACAGGCTTTACTCTTGCAATCTGCGACATTGTCAATATAATAGCCTCGTCATCCTTTAAATCAATATCATTGAACGCATAACATGGAATTTCCTCTATTGTTGTTCCGATTTTATCGGCACTGTTATCTATGAATCCAGCAATATTTATCTCATCCTTGAACATCGCCAGAAACTGATGTCCATAGTCTCCTGCTCCAAATAAATAATATCTGTTCTTTTTTTCTATATTTTTGTACATCTCATTATATTCATGACCTTTATTTGTCCACTTCATTAGATACCTCTCCTCTATCTATATTTTAAAATATCTCTGTATTTTAATATTCTTTCCGGATAAAGCTGATTTAATGATACATAATAATCTTCATACTTTCTCATTATATCCTGACAATATAACAATGTCTGGCTGTCATTCTGTCTATATGCCAGCTCTGCCACATTACTGCTATGATATGCCAAAAACCTTTTTACATATCCAAGCACATAATCCTGTACATTATTCTTTTCAAACGTATCAATAACAATAAGATATGATTTTATCCAGTCTAATCTCTTTTTTAAATTCTCAGTATGACATCCTGATTTATTCCTTTGATAATAATGATACATTCCTTTTGGAATATAGATTGATTTTTCACAATTCAGGGCAGCCTTTGCAAGATATATCACATCCCCACCTAACTGTATATTCTCATCAAATAACAGCATATCTCCATTAGCCTCTGTAAGCACTTTCCTTCTATACAGCTTATCCCACATATAAGCAAAGCCCTGATAGGTATCTCTTTCATATATGTATCTCAATAATTTATCTCTGTTGAAAACACCACTCTCTACTGTTTTTAAGTTTACAGCCTCTTTTTCTTTATTATCATATGACTTATACCAGCTTGCCGCAGCCATATCAGCATCATTTGCCTCTATTGTCTCAACAAGTGTCTCATACATGTCTTTTTCAATCCAGTCATCACAATCCATGAAGCCTATGTAATCACCAGTACTCTTTAACAATCCTGTATTTCTTGCTGAACTCTCTCCACCATTCTCTTTGTGGATTATCACAAATCTTTCATCATCCAGATATTCATCTACGATTTTCTCTGAACCATCTGTAGAGCCATCATCAACACATATTACCTCAAGATTGGTATATGTCTGATTCTTTGCGCTATCAAGACATCTTCTTAGATATTTTGCTGTATTATATACAGGAATTATTATTGATACTTTCTTCATGTCAAATACCACCATGTTTTATTATTTCCTCTGCCAGCTGCTCACTTGCATTCCCATTAAACACAAGTCCAACCTTCTTATGGAATACATCAAGCCTATTGTCATATTCATCCTGTCGGAATTTCATAATATCCTCTTCAAGCTGCTCATTATCACTAGCTATCGGGAATGGAAATTTTACATTCATCTTGGGCGTGAATTTCTTATTATTTCCCACATCATGCCTTGGGTCTGTGGCTATATTCCACATTAAAGCCCCTCTGTCTTTTGCATATTTTTCTATATCATCTGCATATATAAATACTGGTATATGTGCAAAACCTGCCTCAAAACACGCACTTGAATAATCTGTTATGTATGCATCCATGGCTGCAAGTATCTCATACATATCATCCGCCTGGCTTTCGTCAATAAGCCTGCTCTGCACCTCTGGATTCTTATACTCACTGAATGTAGGTGCTAACTGTGGATGAACCCTTATGCATACATACCATTCTCCACCAAATTTTTTCTCAAGATTATCTATAAGTCTCTTAAAATCTATTGACCATATTTCAGAATAAACACTGCGAACACCATTCTTAGCACCTTCCCTGAATGTTGGTGCAAACATTATCACCTTTGCATTATCTGGAAGATTGTATTTCTTATGAAATCTTTCTTTAAATTTGCTTCTGTCGCCATATAAGACATCACATCTCGGTGCTCCCGTCTTTAAATATGTTCCCTCATACACTAACGCCTTGTCAAAACTCTGCTCGCACCAGTCTGAATCAATAACCAGGTCGTCAATCATATCTGAATCATTCTTGCTTACCAGATATGCCATCTCCGAGAATCCTTTGCCTCTTAGTAATCCCGTGCATTTAATTCCTATTGTGTAATGGTTTACATTAAGATAATATTGTCCCTTACGCTTGCATGTTCCAAATGGTTTTCTATAATTATCAATCCACACTTTAGATCTTGTCAGCCAGTATGCCCTGCTCCACAATGTGTTAGGCACCTTATGGATATACTCAGGAAATTCTTTGTTCATATCATTGACAAACCATACAAACTCATATTCTGGATTCATCTCATGAAGTTTTTTCACTAGAGGTTTCGCATTACATCCGAATCCGCCCTTTCCCTCGAATGTACATATACTTATAAGATTTTTCTTAATCGGAAATATTCTGCATATATAAAAGCATAATCTTTCACGGAATGCTTTTCTTCTTCTTTTTTTTATGTATTTAATTTCCTTTGGATCTGTTGCAACTGTATGCTCCACAAATATTACCTCACGCTACATACTTTTATTATGTTTTATTATTATAACTGCACTTAAAAAGCCCTGCATACAAATGCAGGGCTTCATACACCAATCGTCACACTTAACATGTTATGTATAACAACTATTCCGATATATTTATTCAGCGACTCCATTCGCACACAAACATACATTAATCACTAATTAATATATGTCTGACTTATAAATCCAATTTATATGTTTATTATATCGGATAGCATAGCTGTTTTCTTAACCTTATGTGCTTCAGTTATCTTTACACTAAAATCAAGATTGTCTTAATGATATATTTATTGTCTAATATCATCCATCTACACATTCATCTTCTCAATCATACATTCATGCTTCTTATATTCTTCATTTCCATCTTTCCCAGCAGCATAATTAACGCCAACAAGAACAACTTCACCTGAATATCCTTTAAGGCTCTGCACATATTGTTTCTGCTTAATCTGTTCTATAGCTGCAGCAACTGATTTATTCCATTTCAGTTCAACTACTATTGCCAGTTTATTCACATTCCTATTCGGTATAAACACCATGTCTGCAATTCCTTCTGCACCTCCTGATTAGGTATAGAAACCCTCTGATTATAAAAATCATATGTCAGATACCCCAAGTGTACAAGTAATGTTAATACGTCATCCGAACTCTCAAGAGTTGTCATATCATTCTGGAACTTATCTGGATTAACAGGAACACTTTCTCCTGCTATAAGTCTTGTTACAAGCGACTTAAGATTATACATATCAAGCTGTATATACTTCTTTAATGCTTCATAAGTTTCTGTCTTTGTCCAATAGCTGTCAAAATCATGACCCAGAAGCGACATGACAACCGATCTCGGATTATATATCTGCACCTCTTTAAGCTCATATCCATCATACCACTGCTTCATCTTATCATATGGCATATCATACTGTCTGCATAATTCCTTAACCTCTTTTTCCGTGAATCCAGTAAACTCTGCCAGCTCACGCTGATTAGTCATAGAATACTCATCAAACATATTTAACGCTGAGTGCTCCCCATATTTCTTTATTGGCAGGATTCCTGTCATGTATGCCAATGCAACATATGACTTTCCTTTTATAAAGAATCTTAAGAAGTCAAGATATTTCTTCTGTTCTTCAACACTATCCGGATATTTTCTAAATATGCAATCCCATTCATCTATGATTATAACAAATGATTGTTTCTTTTCACTATAGATAGTCTCAAGAACATCTACAAGGTCATTCCAGTCAAAACAATCCACATCTGAATATTCTTTCTTAATATCCCACAATAATCTTTTCTGGAGATAATCTATTAAATCATCCATAGACTCTGCTCTACTTAAGAAATCTATCATGTTGATGTGAATTACATTATATTTATTAATATGTTTTTCATATGTTTCATCACTTGCAATCTTAAAGTTTCTAAACATATCTCTAGAATCTATACTCTTGCAATAATACGCAACAAGCATATTTGCAGCCATGGATTTACCGAATCTACGTGGACGGCTTACACATATATTCTGATGTTCAGTATTTAATTTATGGTTTGTGAATGCAATCAACCCTGTTTTATCAACATATATCTCTGAATTGATTGCTTTTTTATATTCATCATTACCTGGATTCAGATATATTCCCATTACATACATTCTCCCTTCGAAGTTCCTAAAAACATTTACTATTTTTATGATTTTTTATGATTTGATGCTAATATCAAGGGTATAAAAAGTCTTTTTACTCAAGACACTCTACTAACATCATAATCTATATTTTACCGATTAACCCCCAGTTCAAACACATACACCTCTTCGTATCTCCCATTATTCTCCCTGACAGCTTCATCCACACCGCCACATCCACCTGATGCAAGCAGCTTCCTACAGCGTGACAGAAGACTTATTGATGCTATATACTCTGCGCCTGGCTGGAATCCATCTCTTTTATTTCTTTTAGCTGCTTCCTCCCTATGCATATCAGCTAACATCTGTCCTTCTTTTGTTATATATCTTTCCTGATCTGTAAATGATATTTTATCACCATATCTTTGTCTGAAATACTCGCAGTATGAAGCATCCTCTGTTGACATATATATATGTTTAAGCGAATTATCTATCCGAAGCATTTCATCTATCTTGTCACCTATCATCTCTTTACTGGCGTGTATTGGATGATTCGCAAGATGTGTATTAACATAGTCAGTACCACGCGCCAGAACTCCTAGTGTATGCTCTGGATCTTTAAGATACCTTTCCATTCTCTCTTTAACATAAGCCTTTATTCTTGAATTATATACGCCTTTATTCCAGCTAAGTTCTACACTTTCACACATTGTATTCATTATGCCATCCATTACATTTCCATTGTAAAACATAGGCGTGAAGTATACATTTTTACTTTTACTTATATCTTCCATAGAATAGCCCTCTGGCTGTTCGTAGAACTTACTCCACACGTCATCACCCCTACTGTTCTGGTAGAAACTGCTGCCGTACATATGAAGTCTGATTACTGGTATGAAACCTTTGCTTTTGGCATATCTGGCACATGTCTGCACCTTCGCGAATATTGCAAACAACCCAAGGCTGTCATATCCACCATCGATAACCAGAAAATGCTTATCAGAATTCTCCTCACCCAGTTGTCTACAGTCAGAAAACATGTATGTGAATGCCATTACTTCTTCATAGTACATTATTCCCTGATAGTATCTGTCCATCGGCTCTGCATGAGGTATTCCATACATAATGTGCAGTTTTTTCATGCCACATCCCAGCCCTTTTAGTATGTCCTCTGTAAGTGTTTCCTCATACCAGCATTCGTATGGCATATCCGGTAGCATCGGAATCATTCTCTCCCATGATTTTCCTACAAGTATAAGCTTCTTACCCTTCCATAGTTTTAATGCTGTCTGACACAGTTCAACAGAATATTCGTTACAGTCATGAAGACATATGCAGTCATACGAATCCAGAAAAGACATGTCAACACCACCTGAATATACATATCTATGACGATATATGCTCTTTTTAAACTCAAGAACTGCAATATCTTCTCCTCTATCATTAACAGCTATGGCATAATCTGCATCCACGATTATGTTGTGTGCCATATAAAACATATCAGGACCATACTTAACTCTTATATCCTTTGATTCTTTATTATTCACCAACAATTTATATGTATAATATTTATCCTCTGATATCTGTATTATCTTATCCTTACCTATGCTTATAAAATACTTCAGTAAATCGTTTCTATCTTCCTCACTTAAGCTGCTGTATTGCACTATCTGCTCTGTTGTTCCACGCTGTGCTATCATATAATCTATCCCCCATACATTCATACATTTGATGTATTTTTATATATTTTCACTTATACTCATACTTCCTAAGCTTATTTATATCTGATTATACAACACAATCCATTAACCATACAACACTATCACCCTCACGTTATATAGTCAGTATGCCGATATATTGATATGATGTAATTGATAAAACGCAAAAAGTCGTTCATAATATGCACGTTATGAATTTTGATAATTATATCTTAGCATAATTTTATTTTTACATAATACTAATCCCAATAAATATATTTTAAATACAAAAGGAATACTTCATATGTCTGATAACAACATTAATAACCAAATCAATAACCAAAGTAATAACCAAAATCATATCTATAATAAGGATGAGAAAAATAATCAAATCAACAATGAGCATACTGAGCCAATCTTAACTGACATTATTCTCAAGGCCTCCGCTTTCATGGATAACACCAGCTTTGATGCTGCTCTTAGCCTTATACAGGAAGGCTTGTCTATATCACCTGACAACTATGAACTTAACTTTATGTCTGCGTTATGCTATGAGCAGACCGGTGAGATTGAAAAGTCTTACTACCGCTATCGTCTTGCTATATATCTTGCTTCCAGGGATACCGGTGATTCTTCTGAAGATACCGCGCTTATAAAGACTGAACTTAATCGCATGTGTGAATATACGAATGCTGATAAATACAAGCTTGCTATTGCCTTAGAACAGCTTATTATAGAACGCATACATTTAAAAGAATATATTCTACATTTTATTTTCTTAAAAGTGTGCTTTATGACTCTAATCATACCGCTTCACGTATAGTTATGACAGAGGGAAATATGCTGCTGTTTATTATGCTTGAGATATGTTTAAGTGAGCAGAATACATATAATCAGGGTCTTGATTTTTCTGACAATCCTTCGACTATTCCTGCTGACCGCCTCTCTGACACATATACGAATATATTCTCCCGTTATGGCTGCGATTACACTATATTTCAAAAGGTCTTCAAGCGCATTCGTTTCATACTAAGGCGCATTCGATTTGGAGTTGCATCAGATTATCACAAGGAATTAACTGATGTGATATCACAATACTCTGTAACAGGTGAGACCCTTGCTGTCTTAGTTGAATATTGTATCGACCCTCCTTGCTGGTATGATACTCTTAATAGGATATATCAGCTTATTCTTTCTGATTATCCAGCACAGGCAGAGCTTGTAAGACGATATAGTATATGGATAACAAAGCAATATTCCGGCACCACACAAAGCTGTATGCCAGTTGACTATCATAACAATCTTGCTTCTGTCACATATCTTGATTATCACAAGCGCATACAACGCTCTTCTGACTATCAAAAATCTGATTGCTTAAGTAGGAAATCAACCATTACACATACAAATATTTCTGAATACAAAAATGAACATAATAATAAGTATGTCGACGAAAATGACAATAAACATATTAATGAATACGATAATTCACGCATAAGTATTATATTCTGTACAAATGATGATGCTTACTGTAAAGAATGTATACGTTACCTTAGACGTCTCTATGTACCAGACAATATGAGCCTTGATATCATAGCTGTTAAGAATGCTCCTGGCATGGCTGCTGGTTACAATTCGGCTATGGAATATAGCAATGCACGTTATAAGATATACATACACCATGATACATTTATAATAGATACACATATATTAACAAAGCTGATTAATGCATTCAATAACAATCCTGATGTCGGTTTAATCGGAAACAGTGGAACTACCAGGATGACTGATGATGGGATATGGTGGTCAAGTGATTATTATTACTACAGAATTAACATATATCAGGACAATGTTCTTAATGTTGCACGTTGTGTACCTTCTCATACCGATGGCACTATCGATGATGCAGCCGCCATTGATGGCATATTTATGGCAACAAGCGCTGATATATACTGGCGTGAAGACCTTTTTGACAACTGGCACTTCTATGATATCTCACAGACATATGAATTCAGAAAACATGGCTTAAGAACGGTATTTCTTAACGATATAGATATAGCTCTCTTACATGAGCTCTCAACCAAGCCATCTCCTGTTGATTATTATGAGAAATATCGCCAGATTTTTCTTAGCAACTACGATATCTGTCAATAGCACAATATAGCGAAACCATGGTCACAAGGTCACACAACATAAGCAACTAAAACAACTTAACTAAGTGTATTGCAGGAATACATTTATAAGAAGCACTATATACAGAAACCAGGACAACTTAATCAATTAATGCCTTATATTATAATATAAGGGGCTGTCGCATTAAGCATAATCTATACAATATACAGATATTAATAACCGATTTATTATCTACATATTGTATGAATAATGCTTCATGCAGCAACCCCTTTTTTCTATATCTCTATACCCAGCTGTGAGTACAGAACTCTCTTTTGTGTATTATAGAATGGATATTCATGATTAGTTCCACCTATGTATGGAACCATATAGTCATCACCATATTTCTGCCTTAATATCTTGTCATATCCTACAGGTACTGGAACCTCTATGTACTCGAATGGCATATATATGCTGTCACTATAGTATTCCTTAGGATATACATCTGCTGGTCTTGGACCTGCATGGTCTGTCATAAGTGCCAGTCTGTCTGAGTCTTCATCCGTATATATCATGCGCATTCTTTCTGACAGGCTGAGTATCTGTACCTGCAGTGGTATATCACTCTCATAGTCAAAACTGACTCCATACTGTTCCTCTATTCCATGTATGTTAGCTAGCACCTCTGTGTCATTCTGATTATCTTTCGTAACCATCTGCCCGAATATATCAAGTATACGTATCATCTCGCATTGGAGCTTATCTTCATCCTCTGTTGGCGCAACATAATCAAGTGGAAATATATCTAATCCTATAACATACGGACATCCATGGAACTTCTCAAGATGCTCTTTATCATATCTTATTCTCTTACCATTAACTATTCTGGCAGCAAGTGAATCCCATCCTGGCTCTGTATGTACGTTGATTATATTAAAGCCAGGCATTTCCTGCTCTGCTATCATACAGAATCTATTATAATCATTACGCTTCATAGTTATATCCATATCGTCATCCCAAGGAACAAAGCCTTTATGTCTTACTGCTCCAAGCAGTGTTCCCCAGTCTGCAAAATACTGGATATTATTTTTTTTGCATACACGATCTACTTCTGCCAGCACCTCCATCTGTGCCGCCCATGTTTTCTTCATCATGCTTTCAACATAGAAGCCATTTCTTATCTCACCCTCTAAGTAACCTTCTGGTATCTGCATATATTTCCCTCTTTTTCAATTATTTTATCAATGTTTTTCCGTTATTATTTTTTTGTTACTGTTTTTAATTCTTTTGTTATTATTTTTTATTTCCTTATTACTACCATTTTATCACTATTATTTTATTGCCATCATTTCATATCTGTTCCGAACTATCCCTAAACGATATACACAATAAAATTTTCTTTGTTTTATAATAATTCACTTTTGACACCCATTACATATTATGCTAGTCTTTCATATAGATAATATAGATATTATGTCAGAATATACATATGCAACATTTGTTACATATATTTATGAATTAATAAAAGCCAAAAGCTATTAAGGAGATTCATTATGCTTACATTTTCCCAGGATTATTTTAACGCCGAAACAAGAGATGGCTTCTTGATAGAAGCCAGAATGAAACATGCATGGGCTGCCCAGCTTGAGGTGCTGGAGGAAATCAGGCGTGTATGTGACATATTAAACATACGTTTCTTTGCTGACTGGGGAACCCTGCTTGGTGCAGTCCGCCACAAAGGCTTCATTCCATGGGATGACGACCTTGATATAGGTATGTTAAGAGATGATTACTCTCGCTTCTTAGAACTTGCGCCACCGCTCCTGTCTGAATATTTCGAGCTTAAAAGCCTGTATAATGACCCTGGACACGATAATGTAAAAGGACGTATTATAACCGGACGTCATATGAATTTCTCTAAAGATTATCTTAGAAGGTTCCATGGCTGTCCTTATGTTATAGGTATCGACATCTTTCCTATTGATTATATCAACAAGGACACAAATGCACTCAATGAGCAGTTGCGCCTTATAAACCTTGTGCTGTCAGCTGCATCAAGTATTCCTGAATGTCCTCCTTATAGTGAAGCTGTTCTTAAGGTAGTTCATCAGCTTGAATCCATGTTTAATGTATCATTTGATTATAACAACCGCTTAGTCCATGAGCTTAAGAAGCTTCTTGATATGCTATCTGCTATATGTCCACCACAGGATGCTGATGAAGTGTGCTCCATGATAGACCTTGCCTGTGGATGGGATTATCACGCGTTACTTGCATGGTACTCTGATACTATCGATATGCCATTTGAAAACACTACTATTCCAGTCCCAGTAGGTTTCGATGGTATCCTTAAGATAAAGTACGGTGATAATTATATGACACCTGTACAGTGTTCAAGTTCACATGACTATCCTTTTTACAAAAAGCAGGAAAACTCTCTTCGGGAAATCATAGAACATGAATATAAACGTAGTCTGTCTGATACAGAATTCAGTCAGCTCATTGATGATAAGATAGCCGAAGCCGGCATAACACAGTGGTAAATGCAGTATAGTTATAAATATTGATAACTATACTGACATTACAACAGATAATGTAATTCAGAGCAGTAAATATGGTCTTCGTAGCATAACTATAATCACACATATCTTTCAGGTATATTCGTGAATATATCTGTTGCACCATAATATCTGTATTCCTCAAGGTGTGCTTCTTTTAATGGTCTGCCATCGTTAAAGAATGGTTCATCGCCATTCCATGCTCTGACCGGCATTCCCTGCATATCCTGTGGAAGTGCATATACAAGTCCTCCTATGTATGGATGGAGTGCATCTGCATGTGTAGCTCTTGCCATTGATATACATTCCTCAAGCGACATTGCAAGTACTGCCGTTTTGGCATTGCTGTCTATCCTTTTTATGATATCAACTGATTCAGCAAGGAATGAAGACCATACTATATACTGCTCCATCCCATATTTTCTTACAAGCTCATATGCTTTGCTCTCTATACCATCATATCTTATAACACTTGTCTTAAGCTCTATATTAATAAGTATCCCTCTGCTTTCACAATATGGTTTCATCATAACAAGTACTTCTTCAAGTGTTGGTATATTGCAATACTTACCATCATTTGCAGGAATAGCTATGCTCTTTATCTCAGCAAGCGTACAGCTTCTTACATTTCTGTCTATATGAGTAACCCTTTTAAGATTCTCATCATGAAACACTACCATCTCTCCATCAGCTGTAAGCTGTATATCAAGCTCTATACCTGTCAGCCCTTCAAGCATAGCTGCCGCATTAAAAGCTTCAAGCGTATTCTCAGGATATAACGTACAACAGCCCCTATGAGCCCATATCTTAGGCATTGCTTTGTTTTTTCCGGTCTTAAGGAATTGATTATGCATATCTTTATACAACGGTGTATTCCAATTGGTGAATTGCTCTATAATACCAGCCATTGCTATACTTATATCTTCTGATCCACTATATATACATGTTTCATTATTCGCATCTGCATACTTAATCCTACTTAGGAATTCTCTGACTTCATAACATAATCCTGTTCCTTCATATTCAAACTTGTACCGCTCTATCTTTCCAGGATCCTCGTATCTTACTTCGAATTCCTTCGTAAGCCACCATGGTGACTTAGCAAGTATATATCCATTAGTACCTGTTATAACTAACTGTCCCTCCGTCTTGGCAGCAAGTCCTGTCTTTACTATAGCAGTCTTATCTACACAGCCAGTCTTATCTCTATCTTTATACTCAATAAATGCTTTCGTATATGCATCCACACCATTCTGTGCTCTTACTGTCCTGAATGTAACATCATCATATTCACAGCCAAGGAGTCTTAGTACTGGAAGTAATGTATAACTGCCAAACTCAAGAAAGCTGCCATTACAATCTTCATCCTTATATTCTCTTGTGTTAAGCGGTGTAAGTCTTGAAAAGGCTGCTTCAACCTCAACTATTCTTCCTATCCTTCCACTTTCTGCTATCTGTATAAGAGCCTTGTATCCAGGACAATAGGCGGTCTTTATAGCCTCCATATACACAAGTCCTTTATCATGTGCTATATCTATGAGTTCCATCACTTGCTTTTTCATAAGTGCTGCTGGTTTCTCGCACAATACATGCTTTCCTTTAAGCAGAAGCTTTCTGCTGTATTCATAGTGTGTTTCATGCGGTGAAGCTACATATGCTGCATCTATATTATCAACGAATTCATCCCAGTCGGTTGTACATGCCTGTATATTATGCTGCTGTATGAATCTTACTGCACTTTCTTCCCTTGGGTTATATACACAGCTTATATATGCGCTATCAACACCTGTCAGTGCCGTATCTGCAAACCTTGCTGCTATCCTGCCCGTTCCTATTATTCCTATGCGCATATTATTATTGTTCCTCTCTTTTTGTATACATTTTCTACACTCATTTTTTGTCATGTGTTTTCGCTCATATATTTACCATACTTTTTTCTGTGCTCATATATATGATGTTTGGACAAAAGATATTTTACACCTTGGCTTCCCACAAAAAGGTGCATATGCATCTTTTTATTTTCACATATCACATCACATATTCTCAATCTGCTCTGCCATATACTCACCTATTCCATGGATTGCTTTAAGTACCGGCTTTGTCATGCCTGTAGGGAAGCTGTTTACACACGGAAATGTCTCAAAGCTAAGAGTTCCATTAAATCTTATCTCTTTAAGTCCTTTATATAATCTGTCCCATCTTTGTCCTTCATACTGGCTGCTGCCAAACGTATAAGGCATCTGATGAAGATCCCCTACTGCATCATTTTCATGAAGATGAAGCACCTTAAGTCTGCTTCCTATAACCTTTATGAATTCATATGGATCTCTTTTGACAAGCTGAAGATGTCCTGCATCAAGGCAAAATCCGAAAAGTTCTTCACCCGCTATATCATTAAGCGTGTCTATATACCATACAGCATCATACGGATCAGCACACACACCTTCAGTTAATCTCTGCCCCATACCTTCATATAAGTTCTCGAAGCATACACCAACCTTACACTGTTTAAGTATCGGTATAAGCATTCTGAAATATTCTATATTATCTTTCTTTTCCTGTTCCTTATCATATGCAATATCATATTGATACTGCATCTTGAAAGGATGTATAACAACCCATGGCACTCCTAACACCTCTGCTATAAGAATGCTCTTAGGTATAACATTTCCCTGCATATAATCATTCTGTTCGTTACGCCCCCATACCCATACCGGATATGGCGCATGCATCTGTGATGGTTTTATTCCATACTTGTCCATAGCCTGTGTATACTGTTCAAAATACGCACACAATTCTTCCAACGATGCATCAAAGAATTTATTAACTTTTCCCGCATATAAATCATTGTTTTTAAGAAATGTATCTATATTTATATCAACTCTTGAAAAACCTGCCTCACTTATGAGTCTGAAGCCTTTATCTATAGTCATCTCAGGTAATATTCCCTTAGTCTGTACTCCAATCTCTAACATATAATCTCCGTTCCTGGATTTATATCAATCTCCACATTCACATTTTTATTTGATCTTTTATCGTTATGTTATACATCAATCCCAGATTCTTATCATGCGGTCATGAATTGCTTTCTTATCTTCTGATCATTATACTATACACATATTAACAATATGTATCTTATACAAAATATAAATCTCTGTAACATCTGTACTCTATTCCCATGCCATCAAGCTGATTGCCAATAATATCGTAATTAAGATTACATATCCATACATTTCTTTGCTCAGCTGGAATATCAAGTATAGCATCTGGTGATTTGATTGGAACTCCCATAAACTGTTGTCCCCATCTCTGTGAATTATTATCTACAACAAACGCTGGCTTATATCTTTCACCCCAATAATCCATATACGTCTGTGCCATTCTTCCAGAGCCAAAAAGTATAAGCTTTTTATCCTTCTGTCCAATATATTTTTCTGCATTAAAGCAGTTCTCCTCCCACTCATCTACGCATGCCTTCATAAGCTCCAGTATAACCTTGTGAAGCTTCTGTGGAGTTCTTGCAAATGTGCCTTTATTATCAAAAATTATATATCCATCAAACTTTGCCGTATAAAGTGCTCCTATAAATCTTGGCCAGTCTGTTGAAAGTACACCTCTTCCCGTTGTAAATGTATATGGCATCTGATGCTGATCACTAAGACCGTTGTTATCGTTAACATGTACAAGACCTATATGCTTTCCACATACACGAACCATATCTCTTATATTAATACCGAGCAGATTCGTATGCCCCACACTTATGCATATTTTCCAGTTAATCCATGGACAAAGTGCTTCTAAGCTGTTTATAAGAGACATAAGTTCACGCCAGTCAGAATATCCATTATGATAATACCTGCCATACTCGTACTTGTATCCATTCTCTACATATATTGACACTGGTTCTTTACGATCACTGCATATCTTTAACATTTCCAGGCTCTCACTTACAAGCTGTTCGAGCACAGCCTTACTGTTAACTCCCTCTGTATTAATAACCATGTATGAACATATACCATCCGTGGCATATGATATTGCTTTTCCAAATATTTCCACAGCATTCTCTGACAACACTTCCCTATCAGCTTTATCACCTGTTTTTGATGCAAGCATTGTGTTAAGATTAATATTTATCCCAGCAATTCTGCCTCCTAAAGCCTTGATGTCATCCAGCTTATCAATATCATCCATACATAATTCAATATTGGCAAATCCACTCTCTACTGCACTTTCTACTGACAAACCTTCAGCATACTGAATTCCTGTTTTCACTTTTTATCTTCCTTTCCTTGTGTCCATCCATATATTGTATCTGCTATAATAAGCAGATATTTTTATAATCCATGAACTTCTCTATAAATTCTGACATAAGCACCGACTCACCCGCTGTAAGCTTGTAATCTTTTTTATCAGTTCCATTAATCTTAGATACGAAATCACTTATCTCGTATCTTAATCCATCTCCTAAGAATCTAGGCTCATAGTGCTCTATCTTTGATGCATCCTCATATCTTACATCAAACTGGCGCATGAGCCACCATGGAGACTGTGCTATGATATAGCCTTCAGTTCCCGATACTACCAGCTGTCCTTCTGTCTTAACACCCACTCCTGTCTTAACAGTCGCAAAACCATCTGGATATCTTATATCCGCCTTGGTATATATATCAACTCCTGATTCATCATATATACTGTCAAAGCTTACTCTCTCATAGTCACTTCCCATAAGCTTAATGACAGGAACTAACACACTTGGTCCAAACTCAAGAAATGAACCGCCATATCTTGCATCAGTTCTTTCTCTCGATGCTTTATCTGCAAGTCTTGTAAATGATGCCTCAACATCTATTATCTTACCTATCTTACCTGACTTTGCCACATTAATAAGCTGCTGGAAACCTGGACAATATGCTGCCTTAACAGCCTCCATAAGCACTACCTTATTCTTTTTAGCAAGATTATATAACTCCTCACTCTCTTTCTTTGTGAAAGAAAGTGGCTTTTCAGATAAAACATGCTTACCTGATTCTATCGCTCTTCTTGCATATTCATAATGTGTCTCATTCGGAGAAGCTATATATACAGCATCTACTTTATCAAGAAAGCTGTCATAATCCTGTGTAATACATTTTATCTTTTCACTCGCTGCGAATCTGTCCGCGCTATCCTTAACCGGATTATAAGCATATTCTATAGTAAGACCACTGACATACTTGGCCTCTGATATGAATCTTGGTGCAATCCTGCCAGTTCCAACTATTCCGATTCTTACTATGTTAAACTGTTTCTTTCTTAAAAGTGTAGAAGATATTCCCGGTGTTCTGTCAAGATACACAACCTTGCAGAATGAATTAAGATAATCAAAGGTTCCTACCCAGTCTGAACCAACTGTAAATATATCTACATCATACTTCTGGATATCCTCTATCTTCTGTCCCTCGTGATCTTCTACTATAATCATATCAGCAAAACCTGTTTTTCTGACATTCTCTATCCTGTCCATGATAGGATCAACTACATTTACCTTGCCTCTTGCTTCATCGAAATGTTCTGTAGTAACGCCTACTATAAGATAATCTCCAAGCTCCTTAGCTCTTTTCAACAGATTATAATGTCCCTGATGAAACAGGTCATATGTTCCATACGTAATAACCTTCTTCATACTATCACACTATTATTCCCATCTGTCTGTATACTTCTCTCTGCTGTTTTCTATAGAATGGATATTCGTGATTAGTTCCTCCAAGATAAGGAATCATATAGTTTTCTCCATACTTTTGTCTTAATATTTTCTCATATCCAACCGGTACTGGAATAGTTGTGTATTCAAAAGGCATATATATACTTTCGCTATAATATTCTTTAGGATATACATCTAACGGACGTGGACCCGCATGATCACCCATAAGTGCTAATGCATGTGATTCCTCATCCGTGTACAGCATACTAAGTCTCTCACCAAGCTTTAGAAGCTGAGTTGCAAGTGGTTCAATATTGTTAAACTTAACGCCGCACATCTGCTCTATATCTTTAGTGGTCTGTTCTATCTCTTCCGGCGTTACCGTATTATTTCTTATATTGGCAGAAAAAGCCTCTACTATAGATATCATACTACAGTGAATCTCATCCTCTTCTTCTGTCGGTGCCACATAATCAAGTGGAAAAATATCAAGTCCTGCAACATATGGAAATCCATGATATTTCTTCAAATGTTCCTCTGTATAGTCAACTTTTCTTCCATTAATTACTCTTGATAACATATCTTTCCATTCTGGATCTGTATGAAAGTTAATTATCTCAAGATCGTCATGCTCCTGTTGCACTATCTGGCAGAATCTAGTATAGTCTTCTCTTTTCATGGTTATATCCATATCGTCATCCCATGGAACAAAACCTTTGTGCCTGATAGTTCCAAGCAATGTTCCCCAATCTGCGAAATACTGGATATCATGCTGTCTGCATATTCTGTCAACCTCATTAAGTACTTCTATTTCTGCTGCCCAGGCTTTCTTCATCATACTTTCTACATAAAAGCCATCTCGAATCTCACCATTAAGGTATCCTTCTGGTATATTCATACATAACTCTCCTTATCACTTCTGTAATTGCAATCCTGATTGCCGATTAATTCCCTATGTTAAAAAAAGCCAATGACTATTAAATCATTGGCTTTAAAATCACTATTAATCATATAATTACTGAAGAAGTGATAATACTCCCTGTTTCTGCTGATTAGCCTGTGCAAG
>DJDY01000106.1:0-2342 GCA_002435585.1 Lachnospira sp. UBA5912 | reverse complement strand
AGCATAGACTGTCCAGCCTGCTGTAAGATGTTATTCTTGCTGTATTCTACCATCTCAGAAGCCATATCTGTATCACGGATACGAGACTCAGCTGATGATGTATTCTCACTTGTTGTCTCGAGGTTGTTGATTGTATGTTCAAGTCTGTTCTGAATAGCACCAAGCTTAGATCTCTGAGCTGATACTGACTGGATAGCTAACTGAATCTTGCTCATAGCCTCACCAGCAGTCTTATTAGTACTTACTGTAAGTCCACTTACACCTATGTTAGATGCGCTCATCTTAGTAACTGAGATAACTATAGTCTGACCTGACATAGCACCTACCTGAAGATTCTTAGATGTGAAAGAGCCATCAAGAAGGTTCATAGTATTAAACTGTGTTGTTGACTGGATTCTATCGATTTCAGATGTTAACTGACTCATCTCTGCTGATATAGCATCTCTATCTATAGATGTGTTAGTATCATTAGCTGCCTGTGTTGCAAGTTCGTTCATTCTCTGTAAGATAGAATGTGTCTCGTTAAGCGCACCTTCTGCAACCTGGATAAGTGAAATACCATCCTGTGCATTAGAAGCTGACTTATCAAGACCTCTGATCTGGCTTCTCATCTTTTCTGAGATAGAAAGACCTGCTGCATCATCTGCTGCTCTGTTGATTTTATATCCTGAAGATAACTTTTCTGTTGACTTAGAAAGTGAACTTGTAACAGTACCTAACTGTCTGTTAGTGTTCATTGCTGAAAGATTATGCTGTACTACCATATTAAATATTCCTCCTTGAATATGCTTTTATATAAATATGTATATTATCAATCCGTAACTGACAATATTAATCAATTCTGTGATATACCTTCTTCCTATCCGGTATCACTTGCTGTTTAGTATATCGGTTTATTTATATCATACTTAACCCTATTTTAAAAAATTTATTAAATTTTATTTAATATTGAATTATTATGCCCATATACTTATACTTGTTTTAAAGTATACGATAATCTAAAGCTATATTCAAGCCTTTTAGATTATATTTTTATATGTTTATTATTTTTTAAATATTGTGGAGGTATATATGTTATCTACTCATGGCAAAAACATAACTATAGATTTTCTTGTTCCATATGGTGGAAATGGTGGCGTAGAGTCTGTCCTTAACGAACTCGCCATATATCTTACAGAGCATGATATACATGTACGTGTCATACAGCTTGAACAATATACATACCGGTGGGTAGACCCCAGGATCGATTATTATTCCATGTCTACTGACCGGTCTATCAAAGATATATCCGATTATATACCTATGTGTGAACAGTATATTAAAAAACTGGGTTCACCCGATATACTTATAGCTACTCCATGGCCTATGTTAACTATGATATGCAGACTTACCCTTATAAACATGCACTCTGACAGCAAGCTTGTCAGCTGGCTTCATGGCCCTGTTGAAACTTATGAAAAGAACGCCTATGGTGGTATTGAGAGCCTTGCATATGCAGACCTCGTTATGGTATTAAGCCGAAAAAGCTTTCATTATATACGCTCAAGCAAACCATCAATAAATGTAAGACTGATTCGCAATCCTATCCATATAGACAAGCTGCCTTTTCACCAGAAAATCAATTCAACATGCCGTAATCTAATATTTATAGGTCGTCTTTCAGAAGAGAAAAGGGTAGATATTATACTAAAAGCTCTTGCAATAGCTCATGATAACTGGCACTTATCTATATATGGTGACGGAGACAAGCTTGACGAACTTAAACAGCTTACACATTCCTTACATATAGATAGTCAGGTGACATTCAAGGGTTGGATACAACAGCCATGGAATGATGTACACGAGGCTGCTGCTCTTATAATATCATCAGAATATGAAGGTTTTTCTCTGGTATGCTATGAAGCTCTTGCATGCGGTATTCCAGTCATATCAACTCCTGTCAACGGAGTTACTGATATTATAAGTGAAGGAATCAACGGATACATATATCCGCATAACAATCCTAAAGAATTAGCACATATTCTTGATAATATAAGTTCTGGAAAATATGCACCTATTGAACCTTATATATGCCATGAATCTGTTATCAATTATAATGCAGATGAAGTTTTTTACGATACTATGAATACTATAACTTCTATTCTTTATTAATATATATAGACAATTTTTTTAATTTCAATAATTTCAAAAATTCAAAAGAATTTCAAAATAATTTTAAAAAATCAAAAATCAGTTAAAAAAAGAGGGCGGATAAACCGTCCTCTTTCCTTATAGTAGTGACAATGATTAGCCGAGAAGTGAAAGAACACCCTGGTTCTGCTGATTAGCCTGTGCAAGCATAG
>DJDY01000221.1:1737-4884 GCA_002435585.1 Lachnospira sp. UBA5912 | reverse complement strand
ACATCTGCATTAATCCTTACGCTCTCGCCCCAGCGGTAGCTGTCCTTTGTCTCATCGTCCGCTACGCTGTAATGTCTTACTCCTGATATACCCTTATCATTTGTAAGATTTATCTTAAATGTCGTCCTTGGATAATAATACTTAATAATATTGTCTGTTTCATTGCTGCTCACTGTTATTGTCTTTGCTGTCGGTATCTTATAATACTTTTTATGATAATTTACTGCTGTACTTGATGTATCTTCTATTACAGGTGCTGTATAACGACTTCCGACTTTAACACTCTGTGTTTTTTCCAAATCTGCCTTGTCCGGATATGTTCCATCTGCTTTTTGTAAATAGTACTGCACCTTTACCGGTATTTCTTCCATTACTGTTGTAGCTTTACGGTCCACATCGGACTGCGGCATTGTAAAGTCATATTTCTTATCCTTTATATCACTTACCCCTGTCCACTTGCTCCATGTGTAACCTTCTTTAACGTCCGCATTAATCCTTACGCTTTCACCCCAGCGGTAGCTGTCCTTTGTTTTGCCGTCCGTAACACTGTAGTGCCTTACCGCACTTATTCCGTTGTCACCCGTTATGTTTATCTTATATGTCTTTCGCGGATATCTGTATTCAATTATATTATCCGATGCATTGCTGCTTATCTTTACCGACTTAACCGCAGGCTGTGTGTAGCCGTCATAGTTCTTACGCATGTCTGCTATGGTATTTCCTATTTTGGCATTTCCTGTTGTACTTTCCTTATAGGAATATGTTCCGTCTGCGTTCTGCAGGTAATGCTTTATCGTATACGAGGCGGTTGTCGGCTGTGTGGATGTTTCTTTCTTCTTCCATTGTGCACAGAATACAAATACATTATCCCACTCGCCTTTTATCCATATCCCATTCATTATATATGACGATTTTTTATTGTATGTCTGCCATTTTGCATCTGCCGTGTTGGTTGCATAAGCACCTGTAAATTCATGCCACTGACCATCTGTACAGTATACCTCTGTCATTATGTCAAAATCATTATAACTGTTTCTGTGTGTCTTTCTTAATACACACCAGTTATCAAGCTCGTAACCATCTTTTGACATTCCTGTACCATCACTTAGCGTAAATTTCTGATTATATCCCACATCAGATGAGGCTATGCTTCCTGTTCCTCCGCCATTGTCATACGTTACTGTATATGTAGGATAGATAAATTCAAGGCTTATGCCTGTTATTCCTGTTCCTGTGGAATCCATATAATCAATTACCCAGTCCGTATTGGTATCATAACAGTTATCCATTACAAATGTAAAATCATTCCTGAATCTGTCAGTTATATCAAATAAACCGTGTCCGGCAGCATCAAACTGACTGTTGCTTACCACACCGGACATTGTAAGATTGTCCGCCTTGACATAACCTGAACACTTTATCCATGAACCCTGCCATTCCTCGTAGTTGTCACCGGCTCCCCAGGCTTGGGCTTCCCAGTCTTTTTTATTGTTTATTGTTACTGAATAATTCGTAAGTCCGTTGATATGACGTACTGTTTTTACCGTTGCAGGTATTTTAACCACGTCATCTGTTTTTGCAGTAACATTTTTCAACATTTCATCTGTTGGATTTCCATTTTCATCATGTCGGTATTCACCAAATTCCACCTTAACTTTAAAATTAATTACTATGTTACAGTTAAGCGTTCTTACGACATCACCTGTTGCCGCACTGGTTTTATATGTACTCTGTAAAAATGCTCCTGATACCAGTACAGCCATTAACAAAATCATTATAAATCTTTTAATTATTGGTTTATCCTGTATCAAAATAACACTCCTTTCAACAATCAAAAAAACGAGCCAAATGAACAAATCATTTAACCCGTTTTATATAAATTTTTTAATGTTTATTTACATATTTATGTTTGCTATTGTATTTAATGTAGTCTCAAGTCCATAGAAACTTTCAATACCGTATATATCTATATATTCCTTCGGTATAGACATGTTATAATATTTGCTACCTTCAAACTGTATTACAACAACTCCATTTCCAATAGAACGATTGTAGTATGTATAAGATGTTAATAAATGATTTCCCTTATAGGTAGTATATATTTTATCAAACTCAAACTTATTAATCGCCAGCAACTTAGCTTCGTCTGTTCCTTCGGCGGCAGATGTTTTAACAGCACCTTTATCTACATAGTAATACATTCCGTCATTATAATATGTACCCGTATATGCCACATCTAGCACTCCATCTGCAAGCTTGAATAAGTATCCGTTGTATTCCACAAGACCATTATTATTGACATCAAGCACACCGTTTATATAATAATACCAGAGGTTGGTTGCTTCATCGTATGTAAGCCCGTTAAGGTTTGTATCAATGCCTGTGTTTCCATTGTCTGTATTATTATTGCTGTCGTTGTTGTTATCAGCACTGTTATTATTATCAGAACTGTTGTTTCCGTTATCAGTGTTACTATTATTGCTGTCTCCGGTATTACCTGTATCATCTGATGTATCATTGCTGTTGCTGTTTCCGGCACTGCCTGTTACATATCCGCCTGCTACATTATATGTCTTTCCATTATATTCAATACTTCCTGTGTAACCGAAGTCTACAGTACCGCCTGCCATCTTCCAGCTTCCGTACTGGTTAGATGCTATACCGTTAAAAGACAAATCCACAGCACCACCTGTTATCTTCCACCAGCCGAACTCATTTTCTGCCATGCCGTTATATGTAAAGTCTACTGTTCCGTCTGTTAAGTACCACCAGCCGTATTTATTAAGTGCCATGCCTGTATATGTAAGGTCTAATGCACCGTCTGTTACATACCACCAGCCGTATTCATTTTCTGCCATTCCTGTATAATTAAAATTGATGGTTCCATTTTCTACATACCACCAGCCGTACTGGTTAAGTGCCAAGCCGTTGAATCCAAAGTCAACTTCTCCATTACTTACCTTCCACCAGCCGAACTCATTTTCTGCAAGTCCATCATAAGTGTAATCAATCTGACCGTCTGCATTAATGCAGTGCCATGTGTCACCGTCTAATCTTAAGCTGTAGCCTGTGCTGTCTGCGTAAGACTGGTGTTCAAAGGCATAGGCTGTTGTTGGAGCTAATAAACCTGCCGGGTTAAAGCCGGTT
>DJDY01000221.1:0-1634 GCA_002435585.1 Lachnospira sp. UBA5912 | reverse complement strand
TGTTACTGTTAATGCAGCTATGGCTGCGGCTGTGAATGTTTTGATTTTCTTAAATAAATTCTTTTTAATCATATCTGTCAATCCTCTCTGTATATAATGGCATGTGACGGAATCCGTCACAATTTCATATATGAATATTTTCAATCTTACTTATTAATATATATTGTACTGTCATATCTGACAGCTTGACTTACTGTTTATTTAAAATATATGGGGCTTTTCCATATGCCTCTACCATTTTTTCGTTATTCTCATTACGCTGGCTTGTAGGCTGTGTTGCCAAATATTCTTCAATTTCTTTTTCATCCGGTGCATTATCGGCAGCATAATAATACATGCTCCACATTGCAGGAAGTTTGCTCTTTAATGGTGCAAACTCATTTCTTATTCTGCGTCCTGTTTCTTTCTTAATTATTCTTACGATTTCTTCAATACATATCGTAGGATTGTATTCTATATGAAGAAGTATATATGACGGCTGGATATCAATGTCAAGTATACCAACCTCTAACTGTCTGCACGCTTCAATAATCATCTCCTTTAACCGTACAGCTATGTCATCCTTCAATACTTTCCTTTTATACTTTACAGTCCACAGTACATAACTGCTTAAATTGTACACCGCTTTTTTATTATAATAATATTGTTTTTTCTTCATATATGTATTATACGCCATTATGCAGTACTAATACAAGTGTTTTTTAAAACTTTTCACACTTTTTATTCAGACTGGGATATAATCATGTCTGATGTTACCTTAAAATTATCTGAGCTTTCTATCTTTGAACCATTATATAACCAATGGCTGCCATCCGGCGGCTCAGGAATTACAAGAGTTTCATTATTTTTGATACCGATTGCCATATAAATACCACCATCGGATGTCAGATATGTGATATCATATATTCTGTTATTTTCATCATATGCATCATCTGCCTCCTTTTCTTCAAGAATTATTGTTCTCGTTTCCGCTACCTGTCCGGCAGCACCCATAGGTTTTTTGAAATTCTCAACAGCTTCTACTGTTACAATTCCCTTATCCCTGTCAGCATCCATTACATTTACTGTTATGTCAGAATCACTTTCTATCTGCATAAGCAGCCCCTGTGTAATATCAGATATAAGCTCTGATGTATCTGATACGCTGTACTTATCCATATCAATCACTCTTATGCTTTCATCAAGGGCATCTGCAAGTGCAAGGCTGTCTTCATTCATTCTTACCATTCTGTCATCTGTTGTCAGTATTATTAATGTTACCAATGTCATTATTACTGACATCATTATGCCTAATATTACATTTTTCATACTTCCTCCAGCCTGACAGGAACTTTTACTGTCATCGTGTTTTCTCTGTTTTCGTTATCCCTTAAAACAATTGTAACAAAGTATACGCCTGAATCTGTAAATATCATATTTCCGGTTGCTTCATCATAAAGATCCGCAACTGATGTTGTTCTGTCGTCCTTTAGGATACTTTTTATGTATATCTTATCAGGATATAATTCTGATGCATTATCAGTAACATAATCTGTTCCGTTATACTCCGTTACTGAAAAACGCGACAGAAGATTTACGGTTGTGTTTCTTCTGATTATATCAGGACTTGTGTATTTTATAACAGGCTTATGTTC
>DJDY01000003.1 GCA_002435585.1 Lachnospira sp. UBA5912 | reverse complement strand
ATATCGAACTTCCACAGACATCCATGTCTGTGGATAGCTGGGAAACAAAGGAAAAGTCTAAGAACTATCAACCGATTGAAGCTTCTGGCTTCGTTGATGAATGTACCGCTGCTTCCCACATATATGATGTCTGACATTTGCTTAATTAACGAAAAATGAATGAGTGGCTAAATCAAAGAGGAAAGGCGTAAGGGGGCGGAATTGTGCGTAAAACGCACAATTCCGCCCTGTGACGTCCCCTTGATTTAATTGAATATCAGTAAGTAAATTACGTCACAGCCAGACAAATATAAGCTACAGGCAGTCCTGCATACTATGTGAAATGCACTTGAAGTTCAATCGTGCTGAATCTTAGACTTTTCTTTCGCTCCCAGCTAGCTTCGTACAAGGATGTACGAAGCAATGAGGCCGCGCCATGGACGGCGCGTCCGAATGTTAGCGTCACTTATCAATACCTATATGAAAAGTCTTAGAGTAAGCCGATTGAAGCTTCTGGCATTGAATATAGTGTGCAGGACTGCCTGTAGCTTATATTTGTCGTTCGTTCGTCACCAACTGAAATTCAATTAAATTCAATTAAACAGTAATAATTTGCATTTTGTCTATGATAAGAGTATTATATAACCATTCATCAGCACAATTTTGCGATATAAGCTTATGGCTGAATGAAAGTATATATAAGTGAAAGCGCTGTATCATACAGCTGAATGGAGATTATTGTGGATAGTTTTATATATAGTATTAATGCAACTGTGCCTGTGTTTCTTGTTATGGTTATAGGCGGTGTGATAAAGCAGGCTGGAATAATAGATGAACACTTTGCTAATGTCGCAAACAGATACGTATTTAAAGTGGCATTACCAGTTCTTTTATTCAGAGATTTGTCGAGGTCAGATTTTAAGAGCCAGTTTGAACCGAAGTTTGTTCTTTATTGCAGTATAGTTACAATACTTATGTTTTCGTTTGTATGGATATTTACGGAATTATTTATGAAAGATGATACACAGAAAGGTGCATTTATCCAGGGAAGCTGCAGGAGCAGTGCTGCTATTCTTGGCATGGCGTTTGTACAGAATATGTATTCTGATACTGGAATGGCTCCACTTATGATTGTAGCCGCAGTGCCATTGTTTAATATATTTGCGGTTGTTGTGCTGACATTTAAGGCACATCCAAAGAATGTTCTGGATGAAAAGGTTAACATAAGCGAGACAGTAGAAAAGATAAGTGATGATGAAGAGGTTGTTACCGATAATATACAGATAAAAAAGAAGGTCAGCCATAAAACGGATAATATTAAGAAGGCATGTATCAACATTTTAAAAAATCCAATTATAATTGGCATAGTGTTGGGATTTATTTCATCTATGCTTGATATGAAATATCCGGTTATTGTCAATAAAACAATAGAAAGCATAGCACAGACGGCAACGCCTATAGCACTTATATGCATAGGTGCCGGATTCGAGGGAAGAAAAGCAATAAAAAAGATAAAGCCTACGCTTGTGGCAACATTTATAAAGCTTATAGGTCTTGCAGCTGTATTTATTCCAGTTGGTATTGCACTTGGCTTTAGAAACCAGGAACTTGTTGCAGCTCTTATAATGCTTGCCTCACCTACAACGGTTACAAGCTATGTTATGGCAAAGAGTATGGATAACGATGAGGTGCTGTCATCAAGTATCATAGTACTTACAACAGTATTATCAAGCATAACACTCACCGGTTGGATATTCATACTAAGGTCATTTGGCCTTATCTGATGAATTAAAAGAAAGAGCAGATATTATATTTCCTTTGTTATATGTGAGATGATATTCGTGTAAAGCAGGAACTATGCAATCATGCAATCAGGAAATAATAGAAATTAGTTGAAAATACTATGTCTATATGTTATACTTCTAATAGTTATGAACAAAAAGGAGGTATTGTTGTGAAGCATATTAAGACTATCAGCAATCGCGTATTAAAGGATACAATGAAGCATGGTGGATGTGGCGAATGTCAGACATCTTGCCAGTCAGCTTGTAAGACATCTTGCACAGTTGGTAACCAGAGCTGTGAGAATAAGAACAACTAATTATTATCATTAAAGATAATACGTAAGTGAAGTAAGAGAGTGTGAATACATTTCTACACTCTCTTATTTTCCTTATGTACAAATAATGCAATTAATATAATGTTATAGTAATATACATAATTGCAATATGATAATAATAATTATGCATTTGATATTAGAATAGAGGATTATTTATTTATGATACACCAGTATAAGAATAATGGATATAACATAGTTCTGGATGTTAATAGTGGTTCAGTACATGTTGTAGATGATATAGTATATGATATTATTGCACTTTATGAAAACAACAGTGTGGATAAGATTGTTGAAGAATTAAAGGACAAGTATCCTGTAGAAGACATCAGGGAAGCCTGTTTGGAGATAGAAGAACTTAAGGAAGCCGGACAGCTTTTTACAGATGATATATATGAACCATATATTGATTCATTCAAGGACAGACCTACAGTTGTAAAGGCGCTTTGCCTGCATATAGCACATGATTGTAACCTTGCATGTAAGTACTGCTTTGCAGAGGAAGGCGAATATCATGGAAGAAGGGCACTTATGAGCTTTGAAGTAGGTAAGAAAGCACTTGATTTCCTTGTTGCTAATTCAGGCTCAAGAAAGAATCTTGAGGTCGACTTCTTTGGTGGAGAGCCTACCATGAATTTTGAAGTTGTCAAGCAGCTTGTAGAGTATGGAAGAAGCCTTGAAAAGGAACATAACAAGAATTTCAGATTCACACTTACTACTAATGGTATACTTCTTGATGATGAGATACTTGATTTCGCCAACAAAGAGATGGGTAATATCGTACTTAGCATAGATGGACGTAAAGAGATTAATGACCTTATGCGCCCAACAAGAAACAATCATGGAAGTTCATATGATATTATCATGCCTAAGTTTAAGAAGGTTGCAGAAAGCCGTAATCAGATGAATTATTATGTCAGAGGAACATTTACACATAATAATCTTGATTTCTCAGAGGACGTCCTGCATCTGGCAGATGAAGGCTTTGAGCAGATATCAGTTGAACCAGTTGTTGCACAGCCTACGGATTCATATGCTATAAGAGAAGAAGATCTTCCTATAATATTTGAACAGTATGACAAGCTTGCCAAGGAAATCATAAAGAGAAAGAAAGCTGGTAATGGATTTAACTTCTTCCATTTTATGATAGATTTAAATGGCGGTCCTTGTGTTGCCAAGAGATTGTCAGGATGCGGATCAGGATGTGAGTACCTCGCAGTTACTCCTTGGGGTGATTTCTATCCATGTCATCAGTTTGTAGGTAATGAAGATTTCCTTATGGGTAATGTAGATGAAGGTATTACACGTAACGATATAAGAGATAGTTTTAAGAATTGTAATGTATATTCAAAGGAAAAATGTAAGAACTGTTTTGCCAAGTTCTACTGTAGCGGTGGGTGTGCTGCTAACTCTTATAACTTCCACGGAAACATCAATGATGCTTATGATGTTGGATGTGAGATGCAGAAGAAGAGAATTGAATGTGCAATTATGATAAGAGCTGCGATGGCAGAAGAAGATTAAAACATATGTATTGAAGGGAGTATTAAAAAGGTAACATGAAGTACAATTTAACTAAGAAGATCAGCTATAGCATCATCATTCTTGTTTTACTTGTAGGTCTTACACTTACAGCATTCTTTGGAATGAATGGCAAAGGCTATGGCAGTGCTAAAGACATCAATCTTGGTCTTGACCTTGCAGGTGGTGTCAGCATAACATATGAGATTCAGGAGGATAATCCAACTTCACAGGATATAGAAGATACTATTTATAAGCTTGAAAAACGTATCGAGGGAAGAAGTACAGAATCTCAGGTTTACAAGGAAGGCGATAAGAGAATCACAGTTGAGATACCAGGTGTAACAGATGCCAACGAGATTCTTACAGAATTAGGAACACCTGGTTCACTTGAATTCCTTGATTATACAGGATATACAGCATGGTCACAGGGACAGGATTACACACCACTCCTTACTGGATCAGATGTTAAGGCGGCACAGGCATATTCAGATACATCATCTAATGAGAGCACACCTTATGGTGTATCCCTTACATTTACAGATGAAGGTTCTGAGAAGTTTGCAGATGCTACATCTAAGAATATAGGAAGCAGAATATATATCATATATGATGGTTCAGTTGTCAGCTATCCAACAGTTAACACAGCGATAACTGGTGGCAGCGCTTCTATTACAGGTATGGAAACATACGAAGCAGCAGATAATCTTGCTACATATATAAGAATTGGTTCTATTCCACTTACACTTAATGAAGTAAGTTCTAATATTGTAGGTGCGCAGTTAGGACAGGATGCTATTCATTCAAGTCTTATTGCAGCAGGTATTGGTTTTATACTTTTATGTGTATTCATGATTGCTATATACAGAGTACCTGGTATAGTTGCCACACTTTCACTTATTATATATACAACACTTGTTCTTTTCCTTGTAAGTGTATATGACCTTACATTAACACTTCCTGGTATCGCAGGTATCATCCTTGGTATTGGTATGGCGGTTGATGCAAACGTTATCATATATACACGTATAAGAGAAGAGATAGCTGCTGGAAAGAGCGTTGAAAGTGCTATTCTTGCCGGTTATAATAAGGCTACATCAGCCATTGTTGATGGTAACGTAACAACACTTATTGCAGCTATTGTTCTTTATATATTTGGTACAGGTCCTGTTAAGGGCTTTGCTACAACTCTTGCAGTTGGTAATATAGTATCTATATTTACAGCCCTTGTTATTACAAAGGTTATTATGAAGCTGCTTTACAACTTTGGACTTACTAAGCCAGCTATGTATGGTAAGACAGTTCACAGAAGAACATATAATATCTTATCTTTAAGAAAATGGACTATCACAGTTTCAGTTGTCCTTATTGTTATAGGACTTGTAACTATGGGAGTACAGAGTGCATTAGGTAACAGAGCACTTAACTTCAGTCTTGAGTTTGTTGGTGGTTCAACAACAAGCTTTACATTTGATAAGGAATATTCACAGTCTGAGATAGAAAATGGCATCATTCCAGTTATCAGGGAGGCAGCTGGTATAACAGAGGTTCAGCAGCAGAAGGTTCAGAACTCTACAAAGGTAACATTTAAGACAACTGATCTTTCACTTGAGCAAAGAGAAGCTATAGAAGCAGCAGTTACAGCTAAATATCCATTACAGGATGGTTCAATAGTTGAATCTGATACAATCAGTTCATCAGTCAGCAGTACTATGAAGAAGAATGCTATCCTTTCAGTTATACTTGCTACTATTGCCATGCTTATATATATCTTTGCCAGATTCAGGGATATTAAGTTCGCAGTTGCGGCCGTTATGGCTCTTTTACAGGATGTTTTAGTAGTTATTACATTCTATGCAGTATTCAGGGTACCAGTAGGCAACACATTTATCGCTTGTATGCTTACAATCGTAGGTTACTCTATCAATGGTACTATCATTATATTTGATAGAATCAGGGAAATGTTAAAGAATGCTAACTCAAAGACTAATATAACAGAACTTGTTAACTCAGCTGTAACAAGTACAATTACAAGAAATATTAATACAACTATAACAACTCTTATAATGCTTGTAATGCTTTATATTCTTGGTGTTACATCAGTAAGAGAATTCTCACTTCCACTTATTGTAGGTATTATTTGTGGATTCTACTCTTCAGTATTCCTTACAAGTTCATTCTGGTACATACTTGGTGGTAAGAAGAGAGGCGTTATAGATGAAGCTGTAAGTAAGAAAGAAAAAGCAGCTAAGATAGGACCAGATGGAGCACAGGTATAATAGTCAATATGCATGTGATAAATGACCAGAAGGGATTATTAAAATAAAAGCGTTACAATAATATGCATCCATATCAAGATCATAGAGTAATATAAGCTTCTATGTATCGGGATATGGATGCTTTTTAATAATTTTATGTTGTTGATGCATTTTATATACGAGGAGATTGATGATGAAAAGCGACTGGAGAGTATACGGAAAGAAGGCAGATTTTAAAGGTATATCAGATAAGTATAAGATAGACCAGGTAATTGCGAGAATTATACGTAACAGGGATATATGTGGAGATAGTGCAGTAAATATATATCTTAATGGTGGAATAGAAGATATGCATAATCCAGCAGATATGAAAGATGCAATACGTGCGGTGGATATTATTGAACAGAAAATAATGAACAAGTCGAGAATACGTATAATAGGTGATTATGATATAGATGGAATATGTTCCATATATATATTATATAAGGGGCTTATGGCTGCGGGTGCAGATGTTGACTATGTTGTACCTCACAGGATCAATGATGGATATGGTATTAATGAGCATCTGATAGATAATGCGCTTAATGATGGAATAGATACAATAGTGACATGTGATAATGGCATATCTGCATACAATCAGGTTAAGTATGCAAAGGATAATGGAATGACGGTTATAGTCACTGACCATCATGATGTCCCTTTCGATGAAGTTGATGGTAAAAAAGAGTATCACATACCTTTGGCAGATGCTGTTGTTAATCCTAAGCAGGAAGATTGTAATTATCCTTTTAAGCTGTTATGTGGGGCTGGTGTTGCATATAAGATAATAAGTATGTTATATGACAGAATGAATCTTGATAAGAAAGATCTCGAAGAATACATGGAATTCATGGCTATAGCAACCGTTGGTGATATAGTTGATCTGATAGACGAAAACAGGGTGGTTGTAAAATATGGCCTTAAACATATAGAACATACCGTTAACACAGGACTTCGGGCACTTATTGAGGAATGTGGAGTTGATATTAGCGATATAAGTTCATATCATATAGGCTTTGTGATAGGACCATGTCTTAATGCGAGCGGACGTCTTGATACTGCAAAGAAAGCAATAGAACTTATGCTATGCCAGGATAAAGATGAAGCACATAATATGGCAAGAGAACTTATTAACCTTAATAATGAACGTAAACAGATGACGGAAAATGAAACTGCTAAAGCAATAGAATTAGTAGAAAATACGGACATGTTAAAGGATAAAGTACTGGTTATATATCTTCCTGATTGTCATGAAAGCATAGCAGGTATAATAGCAGGAAGGATAAAAGAAAGATATTACAGACCTACATTTGTGATAACAAACGCAGAAGATGGCGCAAAGGGCTCAGGCCGTTCTATAGAAGGCTATAATATGGCAGAGGAGATTAATAAATGTAAAAATGTTCTCACTAAATATGGTGGACATCCTATGGCTGCGGGGTTATCATTAAAGACAGCTGACATTGATACATTCAGAAATATGCTGAATGCCAATGCCACGCTTACAGATAGTGATCTTATTCCTAAGACATGGATAGACGTTCCTATGCCAGTTTCATATATAAGCATGGGGCTTGTCGGACAGTTAAAGCTTCTTGAACCATTTGGGAAAGGAAATGAAAAACCGGTATTTGCAGACAGAAATTTGTATGTCAGGAAAGCCGATATCGTAGGAGCTAATAAAAATGTGCTAAGAATGCAGCTTGAAACAAAGGATGGCTGTATTATGAATGCTGTACAGTTTAATGTAAACGAGACAGACCCTGTGCCAAAGACCGGAAGTACAATACTTGCTGTATATTATCCTGATATTAATGTATATAAGGGAGTATCATCACTTCAGATAATAATAAAAGAATGGAAGGAATAGCATTATGAAAAAGAAAGTTAGTAAACTGATACTTACAGTGCTTGTATTGGTTATGACATGCATGATATTTACTGGATGTGGAAAAAATGCTGTAACGCAGGAAAATACATCAGAAAATGAGAATAATACAGGTGAGAATTATGTCGGCAGGGATATAAAGGTTGCAGCACTTAAAGGACCTACTGCCATAGGCATGGTTAAACTTATGGATGATAATGAAAAAAAGCAGACAGCAAACAACTACACATTCCAGATAGAAGCAGCAGCAGATGCCTTTACAGCTGAACTTATAAAAGGAAATGTTCAGATAGCAGCTATGCCATGCAATGCAGCAGCAACGTTATATAATAAAAGTCAGGGGAAGGTATCGGTTGTAGGAATAAATACTCTTGGTGTGTTATATATACTTGATAATAAGGGAGAGGTAAAGTCAGTATCAGACCTTAAAGGAAAGACTATATATACTACAGGAAAAGGCACAACACCTGAATATACACTAAGATATCTTCTTTCATCCAATGGAATTGATCCAGATAAGGATGTTACTATTGAGTTTAAATCAGAGGCATCAGAGGTAGCTGCAATTATGTCATCAGCAAAAGAAGAAACTATTGCCATGCTGCCACAGCCATTTGCAACAACAGTACTCATGAAAAACCAGGATGTAAGAATTGCGCTAGATGTAACAAAGGAATGGGAAAATACTGCAAAAGATGGCAGCAGTGTTGTAACTGGTGTCATTGTTGTTAATACAGAATATTATAACAACAACAAGGAGGCTGTAGATAAGTTCCTTGAAGAATACAAGATGTCCGTTGATTATGTTAATAATAATGTCGATGCAGCAGCAGAGCTTGTTGAAAAGTATGATATTACAAAGGCTGCTGTTGCAAAACAGGCAATACCTAAGTGTAATATAACATTTATAACAGGTAATGAAGCTAAAGATAAGATAAGTAAATATCTTACAGTATTATATGATGCCAATCCAGCATCTGTAGGAGGCAGAATGCCGGGGGAAGACTTCTACAAATAATTTACTGTTTAGTGAAGTCAACGTAAGTTGACGAACGGACGATATAAGGAACTGAAAGGCTGTCGCCAGTAATACTTCAGACACCAGAAAGCTAGTCCAGCTACTTCTAATACTTTC
>DJDY01000035.1:13159-13390 GCA_002435585.1 Lachnospira sp. UBA5912 | reverse complement strand
CATGTCAAATCGTTGCTGGGTATAGAGGGAATATCTAAGAACTATCACAATCAGCTTTCAAGTGTTCCTTCCGCATTATTCTTAAAATACCTCACAAGCCTTATGGCTGTCTTTGGCAGAATATAATGTATTATAATTAACTCCACTAGAACAGTGGCGGTGGTAGACGAGGCAGGATAGAAAAACTTGCAAAGCGAGTTTTTCTATCCTGCCTGTAGCTTATATTTGTCG
>DJDY01000035.1:0-13006 GCA_002435585.1 Lachnospira sp. UBA5912 | reverse complement strand
ATCTTAGAAATATCCAATCAGCTTATAACACCTTCGACAGGAAATCCCTAAGCCTTTCACTCTTAGGCTGTTCAAAGAATGTCTTAGGATCATTCTCCTCTTCAATACGTCCATTATTAATAAACATACATCTGCTTGATACTTCTTTAGCAAATCCCATCTCATGTGTTACGACAATCATAGTCATACCTGATGCTGCAAGCTCCTTCATGATGGAAAGAACTTCACCAACCATCTCAGGGTCAAGAGCAGATGTAGGCTCATCGAAAAGCATGATCTCAGGATTCATGGCAAGCGCTCTTGCTATGGCTACTCTTTGTTTCTGACCGCCAGATAACATAGCAGGATATGAGTCAGCTTTATCTAAAAGTCCTACTCTTTCCAGAAGCTCATCGGCTTTCTTATCAGCCTCTTCTTTAGACATAAGCCCAAGCTGTACGGGTGCGAGAGTGATATTTTTCCTGATAGTCATGTTAGGAAAAAGGTTGAAATGCTGGAATACCATTCCAATACTCTGTCTTAGCTTGTCAAGATCTATACCCTTTTCAGTAAGGTCGTTACCTTCATATATAATATGACCTGAAGTAGGTACCTCAAGAAGGTTAAGAGACCTTAAAAATGTTGATTTACCACATCCTGATGGCCCTATTATTGCTATAACTTCTCCTTTTTTCACGGTAGTGTTAATATCCTTTAATACTTCGTGGTCTCCAAAAGTCTTTTTAAGATTCTTAACTTCAAGAATTACATTAGTGTCGCTCATTGCTTCTTAATCTCCTTTCAAGTTTTTTAACAAGTGATGAAAGGATAACAACTAACACAAGGTAGATGATAGCCACACCAAAGAGTGGAAGCATAGGATCATAAGTTATGCTTCGGATAATATCGCCACCACGTGTAAGGTCATTGAGTCCTATATAACCACTGATAGAAGTTTCCTTTAACAGAACGATGAATTCATTGGCAAGTGCAGGTAAAACATTCTTGAATGCCTGTGGAAGTATTACAAGATTCATAGTTTTTCTGTAGCTAAGACCAAGGCTTCGTGCTGCCTCAAACTGTCCGTTATCAATAGACATGATACCTGAACGGAATATTTCAGCCACATAAGCACCAGAGTTAATACCGAATGCGAGTATGGCAACAAATATTTTATTAATCTGTACAGAACTGAATATTACATAATAAATAATAAGTAACTGAACCATAGTTGGTGTACCACGGATTACTGTAAGGTAAATGTTACATATAAAGTTAGCTATCTTCATGCCTCCGGTTTTATCATGGTTGGATCTTATAATAGCTACAATGAAGCCTATGATAATACCCATGATAGCGGCGCATAAAGCGATGATTAAAGTATTCTTAAGACCAGTTAAAAGATACTGGTATCTGCCATCATTGATAAAGTCAGTCTTGAATTTATCAATAAGGTTTACTCCATGACCTGCTGCATCATTATTCCTTACAATAACAACCTGTTTGGATGTTGTGTAGGGGATAGTGAAGTCGATATTCTTCTTACGGTCTTCAGTGATAGTTATACCTGATATACCCATATCTACTTTTCCGGAAGATACAGCTGTTATTATTGAATCGAATTCCATATCTTCAACAGAAAGATTCATTCCAAGATAATCTGCTATTGCGTTAGATATATCAATATCTATACCACTTACTTTACCGTTACTATAATATTCATATGGCTCAAAGTAAGCATTTACAGCAATGGTAAGTGTTCCGTTTTCACCAGAGCTTGTTGGTATGTAAGCTTCCTTAGATGGATTCTCACCTATATAATTATTGATTATATTATCAATTGTACCATTATTAATAAGTGCAGTAAGCGCCTCATTGACTGTAGCTGTAAAAGAACTGTTATTCTTGGATATGCATATAGCATATTCTTCTGTAACGAATTCTTCATCAAGCATCATCAGGTCACTGTTTGCATCAACAAATGCTTTAGCTGGCTGGGAATCAATAACAACGGCATCAATTTTTCCCTGTTTAAGTGCCTGTATGGCATCATTTCCTTTGTTAAACCGTTCGACCCTGGTTCCTGAACCATCAGTTTCCATATCGGAAACATATATATCACCAGTAGTTCCTAATTGCACACCTACTGATTTACCAGCAAGGTCATCAACCGAAAATACAGTGTTTTTCGGTATGCTGCTATTACCACATGCAATCAGGGAAAACGATGCAGTAAGCGTTAACAAAATGACCGCGGCAAGCATGCAGATGTGTCTTAATGCGGAGTGTTTTTTCTTGTTCATCTCATAATCCTCGTATTATATAGTAGTATTTTTTTTAAGACCCTCTCCAGAGTCTTTATTACTATGTAAATCATAGTTTTTCTTTCTATGTTTAGGATATCAGCTTTGAATGCATAAATAGTACAATATTGAGCCATACATATATTGTGTAAAATATTGTGTAAAACCTCTTTGAAATTAATTATATTATTTTGAAAGTCTTACAATAATCAATACTTATATTGTGCAAAACTGATATCAATATAATGTTATAATTATACACTTAAAGTGCATAGTATTTCAACAAGGAATAATAACCATATATACTGGAATAAGTAAAAATTGTATTAATAATATTAATAACGAAATCTTTGTTATTGTTTTGTCAGTTAATATGGTATACTATACTAATAATACAGGGTGTGAAAATCTATTTTAACACCTATGTTTAAGAAATTATAATGTAAACACAATAATGTAGCGAAAGCCGCGTATTAATAAGGAGAACACATTAATTATGCCAGATAATACAAGTAATAATGGAAACAGAATTATAAACATAATATTCAGGGTAGTAATTGTAGGCGCTTTTTATACAGGAATTAAAGCAGTCTATAATTTCTACATGCTTATGTCACAGTATTCATCATTGAAAGGGGAAGCATTGTTTAGCAGAGTGGCGTTACTGCTTGATGATTATATGTTAATGATAATACTAATGGTTGCAGCAATTATATTTAATATACTTACAAGAAAACAGATAAGCAGCAGAGCATTTGCAGTAAGAACAGCCAGTATAGTTATTGCATTTATATCAGGCTGTATGTCATTCCCGGCTATAGGTATGTTTGCTTATATCGCCATAGCCAAATACCCACAGGTACTTCAGATGTCATCAATGCTTAGTGGTGTTTTTACACTTAGCGAGGTGTATACATCACCGATGACAGACTGGCTTATAGCAAGACCATATCTTTTCTATATGTATTTTATTTCCTGTGCTATATTTGCAGTGCTTTTTGCAACTTCCATATATACGTGGATTAAGAATATGACAAGTAAGGATAGAATGTAGTGACATGCGTATATATAAGAGCAGAAGGCATTGACCTGAGTAAATATCGGATGAATCAGATAAACTTAGGTATAAATGCCTTGCACATGCAGCGTGCAGCTATGATGAATAAGAGGATATATATATGAAGATAGTAACACCAGATTATTATAAGCATTTCAGGTGCATAGCAGGTGATTGTACAGATACATGCTGTGCCGGGTGGGATGTTGATGTTGATGAAACCGCTTATAAGTATTATAAGAAGGTAAAAGGAAGTTTCGGTAAAAGACTAAAGGACGTAATGGTTCCATCTGACGATGGTGGATGTACATTTACACTGAATAATGGCAGATGCCCGTTTCTAAACGATGCTAATCTGTGTGACCTTTATATTGCGCTTGGAGAGGATAAGCTATGTGAAACATGTGCTGAGTTTCCGCGTTTTATAAACGAATATGGAGGCATAAGGGAAATAGGCATAGCGCCATCATGTAAGACAGCCGGCGAACTTATATTAGGATATAAGGGCGAACTTACATTTGATATTAAAGATAGTGATGAAGAAGTAAGTACTTATAATGACATAGACCCTGTGACATACATGCAGTTAAGGCAGGCGCGTACAATAGCTTATAATATAGTTTCTGACAGAGACTATACGATAGCTGAAAGAGCAGTTCTTGTGCTTATGTTTGCCAAAGATATACAGCATTATCTTGACAAGGAAAGAGATGAACTTATAATAGGTGTCTGTAAAAGGTATGCAAAGGAAGATTACAGGGAGCATAAACTTGACAAGGCACGTAGTATTGCAGCCATGCGCTCAGATGCATATCTGTATACAAGACATTTGTTTGACAGCTTCAAAGGAATGGAAGTGATTAATTCTGACTGGAATATATATGTACAGGAAGTTAATACTTTCTATGAAAACTGTAAAGATAGCATTGAGTTTAAAGATATTGTAGCTGAATTTGATAAGTATTATGCCAATAACCAGCATGAATATGAGCAGATACTTATGTATTATATTTACAGGTATTTTCTTGATGCTGTATATGATTACAATGTTCTGCTTAAGATGAAGGGTGCAGTTGCCGGATTGCTTGCACTAAAGATGATGGATGTTGCTGACTGGTATCTTAATGATAAGGTGCTTGGATTCATAAGGCAGGTTGACCTTGCACACCTGTATTCAAGGCAATATGAGCATTCTTATTATAACTATGAACAATATAATAAGTTCTTTATGACTAAGAGAAAATACGGTTATGAGAATCTTATAGCACAGCTGTTTATGCTGGAGTAGTGTGATGATGGTTATGCGATATGCGAATTATGAATATAAGAATCAGGCAGTTAAAATAAAATATATATAAGGCGTTATACATCTATGTATTATGTAATGTATGATACCCATGAAAGGAATGGAGTTTGCTATGAAAATGATACTTAAGTATCTGGAAAAACTTAAGAAAGAATGCGTTCTTGCACCCCTTTTTAAGATGCTTGAAGCACTCTTTGAGCTTTTTGTGCCGCTTGTTGTGGCATCAATTATTGACAGGGGAATAGCCAATCAGGATACAGGCTATATCGTCAAATCCTGTCTTATGTTACTTGGACTTGCAATAATAGGACTTACATGTTCCATAACAGCACAGTATTTCAGTGCGAAGGCAGCAGTTGGATGTGCAACGGGAATAAGGCATGCACTTTTTAAGCATATACAGTCACTTTCATTTACAGAGCTGGATGAGCTTGGTACATCAACTCTTATGACACGAATGACAAGCGATATTAACCAGGTGCAGAATGGTGTTAATCTGGTCTTAAGACTGTTCTTACGTTCACCATTTATAGTGTTTGGTGCCATGATTATGGCATTTACCATAGACTTTAAGGCAGCACTTGTATTTGCTGCTGCTATTCCGGTGCTTGCTGTTATAGTATTCGGAATCATGGTAGGTACAAGACCTTTATACAAAAAGGTTCAGGCTGGTCTTGATACTATACTTGGCATTACAAGAGAGAATCTTACAGGTGTAAGAGTTATAAGAGCCTTTAATAAGCAGGAAGATGAACTTAAGCATTTTAAGGAAAAGAATGAAGAGCTTAATCATCTTCAGAAGTTCGTTGGTAAGATATCAGGACTTATGAATCCACTTACCTATGTAGTTGTAAATGTGTCAATCATAGCACTTATATGGATAGGTGGTGTGAGAGTTAACCAGGGGGCCTTAACACAGGGCCAGGTCGTTGCACTTTATAATTATATGTCACAGATACTTGTGGAGCTTATCAAGCTTGCCAATCTCATAATTAATATAACTAAAGCACTTGCATGTGCAGGACGTATCCAGTCAATATTTGATGTTAAATCAAGTATGAAGGATGGAACAGCCAGCGTGCAGGAGTCTAATGCCAAGGTGCCGGTAGTAGAGTTTAAAAATGTTGCACTTAAGTACAGTGGTGCTGGTGATACAAGTATAGCCGGGGCAAGCTTTAAGGCATACAGAGGACAGACTATAGGTATCATAGGTGGTACAGGTTCAGGTAAGTCAAGTCTTGTTGGACTTATTCCAAGATTCTATGATGCAACCGAGGGAGAAGTTCTTATAGATGGCGTTAATGTTAAGGATATAAAGATAGAAGAATTAAGAGATAAGGTCGGCATAGTCATGCAGAAAGCTGTTCTGTTTAAGGGCAGTATAAGAAGCAATATGCAGGTGGCTAAGCAGGATGCGACAGATAGAGAGATAGATGAGGCACTTGCTATAGCACAGGCAAAGGAATTCGTTGACAAGAAGGAGGGACGTCTTGACTATCTGGTAGAGCAGGGCGGAAAGAATCTTTCAGGTGGACAAAGACAAAGACTTACAATAGCAAGAGCTGTTGTTAAGAAGCCTGATGTTCTTATACTTGATGACAGCGCCTCTGCACTTGACTTTGCAACAGATGCAGCACTTAGAAAGTCAATCAGGACAATGTCAAACAATCCTACAGTATTTATAGTATCACAGCGTTCAGCATCACTTATGCATGCAGATAAGATTATTGTACTTGACGATGGCAATGTAGCTGGAATCGGAACACATAGTGAACTGTTAGAAAACTGTGAGACCTACAGGGAAATATATAATTCACAGTTTAAAGATGCTAAAGGTGCATAATATCATATTAGTTGCAATTATACACATAGTACATTTTGTACTATAAATGAAATGGAGTAGTTATGAAAGATAATAAGGATAAGAAGAAAGCCCAGAAGGGTACGCTTTTAAAGGTTCTTAAAAGAATAAAAAAGTATAGCGGATTTCTTATATTGTCTATACTTATGGCAGCGGTGACGGTAGCATCCACTTTGTATGTACCTATTCTTGTCGGACGTGGAATAGATCATATAATAGGACCTGGTAATGTTGATTTTGCAGGAATAAGTAAGATTCTTATGACAATAGGAATTATAGTTGCTATAACGGCATTGTCGCAGTGGATAATGAATATATGTAACAACAAGATAACATATCACGTAACAAGAGATATACGTGATGAGGCCATGGAAAAGATACAGAAGCTTCCACTTAAGTATATAGATGGTCAGTCTTATGGTGATATAGTGAGCCGTGTCATAGCCGATGTTGACCAGTTTGCAGATGGTCTTCTTATGGGATTTACACAGTTCTTTTCAGGTGTCCTTACCATAGTTGGAACACTTGTATTTATGCTTACAATTAATATTAAGATAACACTTGTAGTTGTGCTTATCACACCAGTATCATTCTTTGTGGCAAGCTTTATAGCAAAGAAGACTTATTCTATGTTTAAGCTTCAGTCTGAGACAAGAGGTGAGCAGACAGCATTTATAGATGAGATGATAGGCGGAGAAAAGGTTGTAAAGGCATACGGCTATGAAGATGAAGCAGTTGCACGCTTTGATGAGATTAATGAAAGATTACAGAAGTACTCATTAAGAGCTATATTTTTCTCATCTATAACTAATCCATCTACAAGATTCGTAAACAGCCTTGTATATGCAGGAGTTGCTGTATCAGGCGCATTTATAGCTATATCAGGTGGAATCACGGTAGGTCAGTTATCAAGCTTTTTAAGTTATGCTAACCAGTATACTAAGCCTTTTAACGAAATATCAGGTGTTATAACAGAGCTTCAGAATGCACTTGCGTGTGCAGCAAGAATGTTTGAACTTATAGAGGAAGAACCAGAGATTCCAGATGCCCCAGATGCAGTTGATATAAAGGATGTTGATGGAAGAGTTGACCTTAATGATGTATATTTCTCATATACTAAAGATAAGAAGCTTATTGAAGACTTTAATCTTCATGTAAAGAAAGGTCAGAGAATAGCTATTGTAGGACCTACCGGATGTGGTAAGACAACAGTTATCAATCTTTTGATGAGATTCTATGATGTTGATTCAGGAAGCATAGATGTGTCTGGTACGGATATCAGGGATATGACAAGATATTCACTAAGGCATGGTTTCGGAATGGTTCTTCAGGAAACATGGCTTAAGGCAGGAACTATAAGAGAGAATATCGTTATGGGTAAGCCTGATGCAACAGATGAAGAGATAATAGAGGCGGCAAAGGCTTCATACTCATATGGATTTATAAAGAGACTTCCTAACGGCTTTGATACAGTTATAGGTGAAGATGGTGGAAGCCTGTCACAGGGACAGAAGCAGCTGTTATGTATAACAAGAATCATGCTTACACGCCCACCTATGCTTATACTGGATGAGGCTACGTCTTCAATAGATACAAGAACTGAAATCAAGATTCAGAACGCATTTGCAAAGCTTATGGAAGGAAGAACAAGCTTTATCGTAGCACACAGGCTTTCAACTATACAGTCAGCAGATGTAATCCTTGTTATGAAAGATGGTCATATTATTGAAAAGGGTAATCATGAAGAGCTTCTTGCAGCAGGCGGTTTCTATAAGACACTTTATGAAAGCCAGTTTGACACTGCTACAGCATAGATGCAGCCATTAAAGCAGAGCAGATATTGTTGTAGAATAGATGCGTTAGTTAATATAGATTAGATATTACTATGGTATATATGAACCGTAAAAAGTAGAATATTACATGTGTATTCATAATTGCAACAATATACTGGCTATGAAATTGTAAAATAATGTTAGGAAAGAGTTTATGAAAATATTTCTTACTGATATATCAGATATGAATGATGACATTATGAATAAAGGACTTGAACTTGTACCAGCTTACAGGAAAGATAAAGTAGAGCGGTACAGGTTTAAGGAAGATAAAGAAAGAAGCCTCGCCGCGGGGCTTCTTCTTAATTATGCAACGAAGCTGTATAGCATGTCTATGTCTAGGCAGGTTAAGGGTAAGCCAGAGACATATGAGGCTGAATCCATGATTGGTAATGTTATACTAAATATGCAGGGGAATGCCAGGTGTGAAGTCAAAAATAATATGAAAAATAATATTGATAATATAGTCAATGTAAAGCTGGAGGATTTAGTGGACAATTATGATAATGCATATGATTATGATATAGAATATGCAGGAAATGGAAAGCCTGTATACAATAATTCTGACATACATTTTAACTTATCACATGCAGGTGATTATGTGGTGTGTGCGGTATCTGACAGAGCTGTGGGAATAGATATTGAAGGACCAAGAAAAAATGCAATAAAAGTTGCGAAGAGGTTCTTTACACAGGCGGAATGCGACTGGATAGGTGATGATAACTTTAGATTCAGCCGTGTATGGACACTTAAGGAGGCGTATGCAAAGCTTACGGGAGAGGGAATTGCTGGTACAGTATCTAAAGTGGAGTTCAGGCATGAGACAGGAAATGAAGCAACAAGTAAAACAGGGGGGAATGTAGATGAAAAAGACGTTGTTAAGAATCATTTCATTTCCAGGAAAGATATGGCATCAGTTGTAAATATGTATATATCAGGTAAAAAAGAGAAAAATGTAAAAATATATGAACTTAATATTATTAAGCCGGAATATGCTATATCTGCGATAGAGTATCTTAAAAACTAACGATTGTTATAAAATAAAAATATATAGTTTTTTTATTAAAAAAGGGTGGAAATAAAAAAAAAATGACTGTATAATGTAGAAAAATATTTTGCGACGAAGAAGTAGCCGGTAGTAATATGTGTACTGCCGGATATTTGTTTTTTCGCGGATTGTGTGAAGCAAAGAATGCTTCATGCAGATATCATATTACGTTAAAAGAACTTGCCATATGGCAGACAGGAGGAAAAATGGCTGTAAAGTATGTATTTGTAACAGGCGGTGTTGTTTCAGGACTTGGTAAAGGTATAACAGCAGCATCATTAGGAAGATTATTAAAAGCACGTGGATTTAAGGTAACTATGCAGAAGTTTGATCCATATATTAACATTGATCCGGGTACTATGAATCCAATACAGCATGGTGAAGTGTTTGTAACTGATGATGGAGCAGAAACAGACCTTGATTTAGGACATTATGAAAGATTCATAGATGAAAGCCTTAACAAGAATTCCAACGTTACAACAGGTAAGGTATATTGGTCAGTGCTCCAGAAGGAACGTAGAGGAGATTTTGGTGGAGGAACAGTACAGGTTATTCCACATATAACTAATGAGATAAAGAGCCGTTTTTACAGAGATTATTCAACAGATGAAACTAAGATTGCTATTATCGAGGTAGGTGGAACTGTAGGTGATATCGAGTCACAGCCATTTCTTGAGGCTATAAGACAGTTCCAGCGTGAAGTAGGTCGTGAAAATGCGATACTCATTCATGTAACACTTATTCCATATCTTAAGGCTTCAGGTGAGATGAAGACTAAGCCAACGCAGGCAAGCGTTAAAGAACTACAGGGAATGGGAATACAGCCAGATATTCTGGTATGCCGTACAGAGCATCCACTTGAGCCGGGTATCAAGGATAAGATTGCATTATTCTGTAATGTACCATCTAACCATGTACTGCAGAACCTGGACGTGGAATATCTGTATGAAGCTCCTCTTGCTATGGAAGAAGAAAATCTTGCAGGTGTTGTATGTGAATGTCTGCATCTTGATTGTCCGGAACCGGATCTTAAAGACTGGAAAGAGATGGTTGACTACCTGAAACATCCTAATACAGAAGTCACAGTTGCTCTCGTTGGTAAATATATCCAGCTTCATGACGCATACATCAGTGTTGTAGAAGCATTAAAACACGGTGGAATCTTCAGCCGTGCAACCGTAAATATCAAATGGATTGATTCCGAAACTGTTACAGCCGACAACGTAGATGAATTACTCGGCGATGTAAGCGGAATTCTTGTCCCTGGCGGATTTGGTAATCGTGGAATTGACGGAAAGCTTGAGGCAATCAAATATGCCCGTACTCACAATGTACCGTTCCTTGGTCTCTGCCTTGGTATGCAGCTTTCTATCGTGGAATTCGCAAGAGATGTGCTTGGATACAATGATGCCCACAGTGCTGAACTTGACCCGAATACTACTCATCCGGTTATCCATATCATGCCTGAGCAGATTGGAATCGAAGATATCGGAGGAACATTAAGACTGGGGGCTTACCCTTGTGTTCTTGATAAGACATCAAAAGCTTATGAGATGTATGGAACAGATAAGATCAGTGAACGTCACCGTCATCGTTATGAAGTCAACAATGATTACCGTGACGCCCTGACATCTCACGGAATGAAACTTTCCGGACTTTCTCCGGACGGAAGAATCGTTGAGATGATCGAGATTCCTGAACATCCTTGGTTTATTGCTACCCAGGCTCATCCGGAACTTAAGTCCAGACCGAACAGACCACATCCACTGTTCAAAGGATTCATTGAAGCTTCTCTGAAATATCAGGACGAACATAAATAATATCAAATATAAAAGAGTTAAAGTAAGAAAGCTGTTGCAACTTATCATGTATTGCAACAGCTTTCTTATTTTTATATCGACCAGCTTACTGAACTTCCCTTTTCTGTCTTTTTCACAATAAGCTTATGATCAATCTGCTCTTTTAACTCATTCACATGCGAGATGATTCCTACCAGCCGGTCCTTATCTGCAAGATCATTCAGCACACGGATTGCCTGATCTCTTGATACATCATCTAACGATCCAAATCCCTCATCAACGAACATTGTATCCAGATGGACTGCTCCGGCCGTATTCTGTACTATGTCAGAAAGTCCCAGCGCCATAGATAATGCCGCCATAAAAGATTCTCCTCCAGACAATGTTTTCACATCTCTGACCGTATCCGTCGCCATATGATAGACATCCAGCTCCAGCCCCGCCTGCCCCTGGCTTCCAAGTTTTTCTACATCTCTGCATTGTAAGATGAACTCTTCATTCGTCATCCGGATCAACCTTTTATTTGCGGCACGGATAATCTGACGGAAATATTGTCTCTGGATGTAGGTCTCAAAATCCAGTTTTGCACTTCCGCTTAAATTGCCATTTGCAGTTTTACTCAGATTGCCTATCATTTCATACTGCTTTTGCAGACTGTTGTTCTTTTCAAAATTACGCTTCAGGTTATCCCTGATCTCACGATTCTGATTATTTATATTATATAAATTCATGTAACTCTTCCGAACCTGTTCTAATTCATCTGACACTTTCTTTATTTCCTGCCTGATCTTCTCCGCATCTTCTCGTTCTTTTCCATTTAACTGTTGTTCCAGCAGCCCTTTATTTGCTTCCAGTTCCCGAACCTCTTTCTGATATGTTTCAATCCACTGTTCTTTTTCTTCTATTTCTTTCTCCGGTATATATTTCCTGTGATAACTCTCTTCATCTTCAAATCCCTGCTCTGTTCTCGTCTGTTCGTAGAACTCTTTCTTTTCTTTTACCTTTTCTATGGATTGTTCTATAGATTCTGCTACAGTCTTCTCTCTGCCTTCCAGTTCTTTTTCTGTCTTCTGCTTTTCCGTCAGGCGCCTGTTCACCGTCTCATATTTTTGCCGTATAGTCTTTAATTCTTCCTCTGTCTGCTTCAGATGCTCTTGTGCTTCTTCTTCCGTCTCATATGGAAGTTTATCTTTCTTTGTCTGATATTCTGTCTGCATCTTTGCATATGTCAGTTTTAAATCTGTCAGGCACTGCGTAATTTTTTGTTCTTTTTCATTCAATTCTTCCAGGATATCTGTGATCCGTTCCTGCTCTTCTTTTTGTTCTTTGCATTTTATGAAAATCTGTTCCTGTTTTTCTAATTTTTCTGTCACTTTCACAAGTGCATCTGTCAGACTTTGCATCTTTGCTTTTATATCTGTCTCTTCTATATTAACCGATGCATCTTTTATTTTTTTTAACATTGTCTGACACAATTCCTGCGCCATCCTGTATTCTGCAAGCATATCCCTGAATGCTCCGGCTGCTTTATCTCTTATCTTTTCTCTTTGATCTCTCTTAGATTTTGCATCTTCTACCTCTGCCTGTGTCGGTGCCTGCTCACTTAATACTGCTATCTGCGGATGTTCTCTGGATCCACATACCGGACAAGGCTGTCCTTCTTCCAGATTCAAAGCAAGTATTCCTGCCTGTTCATTCAAAAATGTTCTGTATTTTTTCTCATATTCTGTCCATGATTTTTCATAACGTTCCTGTTCTGCTTCTGCTTCTTTTCTCGCTTTTTCACAGGCTTTCTTTAATTCATTCTTTTTGTTTTCCTGC
>DJDY01000076.1:6270-6481 GCA_002435585.1 Lachnospira sp. UBA5912 | reverse complement strand
AAGAATAGATACCCCACCATCCTGTCATACAGAAAATGTTGATAATACCTGCAATACCATTAAGCCAGTTCCACCAGCCACCATATAGCCATACACCTTCGTTAGAGAACCACCATCCTCCATCGATTCCACCTTTGATAGCAGATTCGAAGTCGCTGCATACAGCAATAAGGATATTAATAGCAACGATTAAGAATGGGAATACCTTAAA
>DJDY01000076.1:0-6133 GCA_002435585.1 Lachnospira sp. UBA5912 | reverse complement strand
TTAGCATAATGGAACCATCCATTCATATACTGATATGTCTGGTTGTTAAGTGCCCATGAAGCACCATTCGCAGCACCTATCTGGATAGCTACGAAATAAACTGTCAAAGCAATTGGGATAAATACAAAGAATAATAATCCACCAAACTTTGAACGTCTTGCAAGTTCGTTACATATAACAAGACCTGCGAATACAAGCACCCATCCTATAAGCTTATAGATAGTGCCATCTCCGTAAAGTTGAAATAACATATTAAAACGCCTCCGATCAATCCACTGATTATATGTTGTGTTAATTTTATAACAAATTTCGACAATTTACAACCTTTTTATTAATTTTTTTAACTTTATATAAACATTTTCATCAAAATTATTAACACAATAATAAACAATTATAAACAAAGCCGTTTTGATAATGTCCGACTCACAATTATTATGGCTGTATATCCTTTACAATCTTTGCATACATATCCTCTACTATTGCTCTTATATCCATACCTTCCTGCTCAATGACCATATCTGCATACTTTTCATACAGTCTTTTTCTATCAGTAAATATCTCCTCTATAGTTGTCTTACCGTTAGATACAACTCCACGCTCTTTAAGACTTCCAAGTCTTGATTCAAGCTCTTTTTCAGACACCTTAAGATATATAACAGTTCCTATATTCTTAAAATGCTCCATAGCTTCTTTTCCGTATACTGCACTTCCACCAGTTGCTATAATCGTATGCTCTGGTGATATATGGCAGTTAACATCATTCTCTATCTGTATAAAACCGGCATCACCATGCTTGTCTATAAGTTCTTCAAGCGTACATCCGTAGGTATCCTGTATGACTATATCTGAATCTATGAATGAGTAACCAAGTTTTTTGGCAAGCACAACTCCCAATGTGCTTTTTCCACTTCCCGGCATTCCTATAAGAATAATATTCTTTTTTCTTCCTTCACATGTTATTTCCGTATTATTGTCTTCTGTATTATTTTTTAAAACATTTTCTACATTTTTATTATTAACTATATTCTCTTTTTCTACATCAATAATATTAATGTTATTCATATTATCCATATCTACTTTCCTGACACCGGTAATTTTATTACTTGTTATCTATGATACCCTGAAGCTTAGACATCTCTTTCATCGCTGCTTCCAGCAGGTTGTTAATATTCTTTGTACCATTGATAGTCTTGTTGCTTAATTCCTGTGTATTCTCTGTATTAGCAAGAAGCTCTTCACTAAATGCACTAAGACTTTCTATATGCTGTGTAATCTCATCATTACTTGTTGTTATGTTATCCATATACTGATATTCGTTATCCACTTTGGTCTTGATATCATCTATATCTTCTTTGATTGTATCGAAAGATTTCTTTGATTTATCTACAAGCTCAAGCTGTGTTTCATTAGCCTTAAGAAGATTACCAACACTGTTGCCAGCATTTTCGGCCTGCATGGAAAGTGCACCTATGATGTCAGCTATATCTTCTGTTGACTTCTGTGTTTCTTCTGCAAGCTTTTTTATCTGGTCAGCTAAACTGCAAAGCCTGCACCTGCTTCACCAGCTCTTGCTGCTTCTATGCTCGCATTAAGTGCAAGAAGTGCTGTCTGCCTTGTTATTCCGTTAATCATCTCAAGTATAGACTTGGCTTCCTCTGACTTGGTCGAAAGCTCTTCCATACTCTTACTTACTTCGCTGCCTATATTCTTACTCTCATTAGAAACGTCAGCAAGTTTTTCCATATTCTTATTACCATCATCTGTTGTTGAAGATGTAACCTCAAACTGTTTCTTAATGTCTTCTATAAGCTGTCTTGCATCTGTTGTAAGCTTACCTATGCTTTCCGTCATCTCAAGCTGGTTCTGTACAGTTGAGGCAAGCTCGTTAGCACCTGAAACCATCTGTGAAACAGCTAACTGGCTGCTCTCACCCTGTGATGCCATATTCTTTGATTCTTCAGTTATCTGTGATATCTCACTTTGAAGATTATCATTGGCGCTTATTATCTTCTCAATCATCGCATCTGATTTCTTCTTTTCTGCTTCTATCGACTTAAGCTTGTAATCAGATATGTGCTGTAATGCCTCTGTTGTTATATAAGAAAATGCAACTATAAGTGCCATAACTGCAACCTGTATCTCGTAATTTACAATATCTGCACTTGTAATTCCAACAGAAATATACTGTATGATTATATATACAATATTAATAAAAGCACTTGCTATTCCTACCTTCAGCGTATACATTTTATCTGCAAACACTGATATAGCTATAATCATAGGTATAGCATATGTAAAAGCCAGTATACTTACAGATGTCCACAAAACAAAAGCATATAATATGCCATATCCTAATGCTGTTATACTTCTTACAAGCTTAGCCTCAGGATTCTTCTTATACACGAGTGAAGCTGCTATAACTGGTATTATAAGTATCGCTGAAAATACCGCAACATACAACGCCGTCCTGTTTCCCTTAACAACTTCCACAATATAAGCTATAAAAAGTACTACCGAAATAATCCTGTAGCATAGAAGCAATTTCTTATTCATATAAGCTCTTTCGTTAAATTCTATATCTTTTTTAGTCGATATATCTGACATATGTGCGTACCTCCTGATTTACAATGCAAAACTTTTATATAAAGCAAAAGCCGTATCTGCTGGGTATCATTTTAACAGATACGGTTTCGTTATACAATATCAAATTGTATACAATCTCAATGGATTTTTACTTCATTTATACGTATTGATAAATACATTTTATATTAAAACAATATCTTACTTGTCAGCAGGTATGACATATATCCATATAAGCGAGCTGATAAGCAACATAAGTGGATAGAACAGGACTGGTATTATCTGAAATGCGGATGTAGCATAACCAAGTTCGTTTGCTGCAGATATGGCCACAAGCATCTGCGCTCCATAAGGTATTACCCCCTGGAATATGCAAGAAAATGTATCAAGGAGTGAAGCCGTTTTTCTGTTAGATATTCCATATGTCTTTGCCATCTCCTTAGCTATCGGATTCGCCATAACTATAGCTACCGTATTGTTAGCTGTTGCTATATCCATGGTTCCAACTAAAAGACCAACTCCAAGCTGTCCGCCTCTCTTTCCCTTAAATGTTTTCTTAATCCATTCAAGCAGTGCTGTAAAGCCACCATATTCCCTTATAAGGGCACACAGTGCAGAAACAAGTATAGCCACCATGCTTGTTTCAAACATGCCTGAAACTCCTGAACCTATATTGCCAATAAGTGCATATACGCCAATATGACCACTTGCAAGAACAATAACTATTCCCGAAAGTATTCCTGTTAACAATACAAGAAATACATTAACCCCTGCTATACCTCCGATAAGCACAAACACATAAGGTATAATCTGTATGAGATTATAATCATGAGTCACACCGCCGGCTATATCTGTCCTGAAGGACAACATAAGAATAATAATAAGTGTTGCTGCTGCCGCTGGAAATGCTATCCAGAAATTCTCCTTAAACTTGTCCTTCATGGCACATCCCTGTCCGTTACATGCCGCTATAGTCGTATCTGAGATAAAAGACAGATTATCGCCAAACATGGCACCACCCATAACCGATGCTATACATAGCTGTACAGAAAAACCCGAAGCCTCTGATACAGCAACCGCTATAGGAACAATAAGTGTTATCGTTCCAACTGATGTTCCCATCGCCGTTGAAACAAAGCAGGCTACTATAAAAAGCACTGCAACCGAGAACCTTGCAGGAATTATATCAAGCATGAAATAAGCTACGCTCTCTGCACTGCTCCTTCCAGCAACACCTACGAACACGCCCGCCGTAAGGAATATAAGAATCATAGTTATAATGTTCTTATCAGCAAGTCCTCCCGCCATTATCTCTAACTTTTCATCAAATGATACACTTCTGTTCTGTAGGCATGCCACCAGAATAGCCACAAGAAATGCTGCTATGATAGGTATATTATAGAATCCCATAGGAATCTTCATAACATATTCAAACATAACTCCAAGTCCAAGATATAATATTAAAAAAACAAGTATGGGCAGTAATGCTGCCGCATTAGATTTCTTCACAAAACACCTCCACATTTTATAACAAATCAAGTTGGAAGCAGACTTTTATCTGCTCCCAACCTTAATATCAAATATACATTCTGATATAAGCATATAGATATATAGTATAATATAATAAGGTGTATGTGTCAAAAATCATTATATGTAATAATATGATGTACGTGTCTAAAGAGTAAAATATAATATTGTATGTTTAATTACATGTTATGTTTTTTCGACAAAATAAACTATATTTTACATATTTAAACAAAGTAACATATAGAAAAAATATAGAAAAACATATGAAAATGTAGAAATTTATTGTTATATAATGTATAATATTACATGTAAAAACTGTTTAAACTATGTAAGATTACTATTTTACTAATCTATTTTTAAAGATATACCAATCGGACCAGAATGGAGAATTAAATTATATGATTACAAGACGTTTAATGAGAACAAGACAATTAAAACCAGGTATGAAGATTGACCAGGCAATTGTAGACAGAGCAGGACGTAATCTGGTTCATAAAGGTTCTATTCTTGATAATTATGTTATTGACTCACTCCTTAAGATGGGAGTTATGATGGTATATATCCAGACAGGTGAAGAATCTGATGAAGATATAGAAAAAAGTATATCACCTGAAGCGAAGAAACAGATTGAGCGTCTTCACACCGATGATAAATCAAAGGTTGAGCTTTCAGACAGTGTTAAAACAAGAGTAGCTGAAGGAATTCAGTATATATATGCTAATGCTGAATCTGAACAGCTTGCTGATACTACCAACAATATAGCTTCAAGCCTGATGGATGCAATCAATGACAACGATGCAATAGCGGTAGATATAAGTGCACTTAAAACAAGTGATGAATATACCTTTAAACATAGCGTTGATGTTGCAACCATGTCAATGATACTCGCCAAGCAGCAGGGTTTAGCACAGAAACAGATATATGAGATAGGTGTCGCAGGACTTCTTCATGACATAGGTAAAACCAAGATTCCTTCCAATATACTCAACAAACCTGCAAGGCTTACTGATGAGGAATTCGCCGTCATGAAACAGCATCCTGTATTCGGATACCGCATGATAAAAGATAAGAAAGATTTCAGTAACGATGTATGTATGGCTGTATTGCAACACCATGAAAAGATGAACAGCAAAGGATATCCTGTTGGTTTTCCAAGTGATAAGATAACACAGTATTCAAGAATATTAACTGTCGCCGATATATATGATGCCCTTGTTACAGAAAGACCTTACAAGTCAGCATTTTCACAACGTGATGCCGTTGAGATGATTATGTCCATGACCGAAGAACTTGATATTAAAGCCATGAAAAGCTTCCTTGAAAGTATAATTCTATATCCTGTTGATTCTATTGTCGAACTAAGCAATGGTGAGAAGGCCAAGGTCGTTAAGAACAATGAGCACTACATACTACGTCCAACTGTAGTTGGTATCAAGTCGGGAAAGGTATACAATCTTAGTGATGATATAAAATGCGCTAATATAGTTATTAAGTAATGTTCTTTTGCTAAGCAGCACACTTAATACGCTGTTATTACGCCTCAACAATATTTATCATATAATATTTATGATATAACATTTATCATTTGTATGGAATTCTTAACTATATAAACTATATAAAAAATGGTCTTAGACACATATGTCTAAGACCGTTTTTATTTATTCATCGCCCATCTTTGCAAGCTTTGCTGCCTGATCAGCTGCAATACATGCATCTATTATTTCCTGTATATCACCATTCATAATCTTATCAAGCTTATAAAGAGTAAGACCTATTCTGTGGTCTGTAACTCTTCCCTGTGGGAAGTTATAAGTTCTGATCTTTTCTGCTCGGTCACCAGTACCTATCTGGCTTCTTCTTGCATCAGCTTCTGCATCATGAGCCTTCTGTGTTTCAAGATCATATAATTTAGCTCTTAAGAGTGCAAATGCTTTTTCCTTATTCTGTATCTGTGACTTTTCTGTCTGTGAGTAGATAACTATTCCTGTAGGATAGTGTGTAAGACGTACAGCTGAATCAGTTGTAT
>DJDY01000102.1:7567-24618 GCA_002435585.1 Lachnospira sp. UBA5912 | reverse complement strand
AAACATAGCAATCGTTCCTCCTTTCTACCACTTTCTTCCACTTGCTACCACTTTGCTCCACTTTATAGCCAATTTTATACTTTTTTAATAAAAAAGACAAGTGTTTTCTAATCGTTTTTCACTATTTTGATATAAGATTTTTTAATAAATATTCACCCATATATAATTTTTATACGCAAACATAGAACAAAAGGACTAGATAGTATATATATTTTACTATCTAGTCCTTTTACTATTATATCTTAATTTATTCTTTATTAATCATTCACTCACGAACATACGCGTTCGCACTTTTTTCCTATACATTAAAGCGGAAAAGGATTACATCGCCATCTTTAACCACATAATCCTTGCCTTCCATACGTACAAGTCCCTTTTCCTTAGCCTTGGCATACGTACCACAATCAAGAAGATCCTGATAGTTAACAACCTCTGCCTTAATAAAGCCTCTTTCAAAATCACTATGAATCTTACCAGCTGCGCCTGGGGCTTTAGTTCCCTTGGTTATGGTCCATGCTCTTGTCTCTGTCTCACCTGCTGTTAAATAACTGATAAGACCAAGTATTCTGTAGCTTGCTGCTATAAGCTTGTCAAGACCTGATGAGCTGATTCCAAGATCATCAAGAAACATCTTCTTCTCATCATCATCGAGTTCTGATATTTCTTCTTCTATCTGTGCACATATAACAAATACTTCGCAGTTATCCTTCTTGGCATATTCCCTTACCTGTGCTACATATTCATTATCCGCACCATCATTTGCAAGATCATCTTCTGATACATTAGCTGCAAATATAACTGGCTTAGCTGTAAGAAGATTATACTCTTTCATAAATGCTTCTTCATCCTCGTCTTCGCATTCGAAATTCTTAGCCAGGTTACCAGCTTCAAGGAATGCAAGTAATCTTTCTATAAGATCACATTCCTTTGCAATATCCTTGTTGTTATAAGAAGCTCTCTTCTGCTTTGCAAGCCTTCTTTCAAGCACTTCCATATCTGAGAATATAAGTTCAAGATTAATTGTCTCTATATCTCTTACAGGATTAATCGAACCATCCACATGTACAATATTAGAATTCTCAAAACATCTTACAACATGTACAATTGCATCCACTTCCCTTATGTTGGCAAGGAACTGGTTACCAAGACCTTCACCCTTACTTGCTCCCTTTACAAGTCCGGCTATATCAACAAACTCTATAACAGCAGGTGTAATCTTTGCTGAATTATAAAGTGCTGCAAGCTTATCAAGTCTCTCATCTGGTACTGTAACAATACCTACATTAGGGTCTATTGTACAGAATGGATAATTGGCTGATTCTGCTCCTGCTTTAGTCAGCGAATTAAACAGTGTACTTTTACCTACATTTGGAAGACCAACGATTCCTAGTTTCATATCTTAATATACCTATCCGGAAACTCTTATTATTATAGAGTTACCGCCTTTCTGTATTTTATTTGCTCAATTTATTACTATACTATACCACACGTCATTTGTTTTAAATATTATCAACTGTTCTGAATTGTGTGTCAGACATAATTTCTTTGAATTTTCTTACATTCTCTGCCGCATCATTTTTAAATACAGCTGAACCTGCAACAACAATATTAACTCCTGCTTCAAGAACCGATGCGAGATTTTCCGTATTAATACCTCCATCAATCTCTATATCAACATTATCAAGACCTTTGTCAGCAAGAAGCTTCTTTACTTTCTTTACCTTATCTATAGACTCAGGAATGAATTTCTGTCCTCCAAAGCCGGGATGAACGCTCATAACAAGTACCATATCTACCATTGAAAGATAAGGCTCTATATCCTTTACTGGTGTTTCAGGATTAAGTGTAATAGCTGGTTTAACACCGCACGCTCTGATTTTGTCAAGCGTAGCTTTTACATCCTTGCAGGCTTCAACATGAACAGTTATTATGTCTGCACCACATTTTACGAATTCTTCTACGTAGCGGATAGGTTCATCTATCATAAGATGCACATCAAATACCTTGCTTGTACATTCCCTGATTGATTTTATGACCGGATTGCCAAAAGAAAAACTTGGCACAAAACTTCCATCCATGACATCAAGATGTATATACTCTGCTCCTGCCTCATCAACTGCCTTTATATCCTTCTCAAGATTCTTAAAATCCGCTGCCAGTAACGATGGCGATAATATCATCATAACACTATTTCCTCACTAATCTGCTTATTCACTTTAATATGTGTATATATTATAAGAAATTCTGTATCAGTACTTTTTCTGATTCTTTATCTCCTCATATATTTCCACATAACTCGTATAACGCCGTCTGCTTATAAGTCCGTTCTCAACCGCTTCCTTTACCGAACAATCAGGTTCATTAATGTGCACACAGCCATTAAACCTGCACGTTCCTTCATATTCTGCAAATTCATTGAAATAAAATCTCACCTGTTCCTTTTCAAGTTCAGGAAGATTAAGTGATGTAAAACCTGGCGTATCACATATGTAAGTACTGCCATTTACATTAAATATCTCTGAATGTCTTGTCGTATGACGGCCTCTTCCTATCCTGCTTACACCACCTGTTTTGCTTATTTCTCCCTGTACTTTGCCGTCTGGAAGAATTATGTTGGTAAGCGATGACTTACCAACTCCTGATGGACCTGCAAGTATGGTCGTTTTATCCTTAAGCGCATTCATAACTACATCTATACCCGTATTGTTATAAGTACTTATGAATATTACATTGCATCCACATTTTTCATATATCTTTTTCAGATTTTCTACATCCTTGTCACCAACAAGATCTGTCTTATTAAAAACAACAACAGTTGGAACATTCTGGTAATCCATCATAAGTATGAATCTGTCTAAAAGGTTATAATTCGGTTCTGGCGAACTGACCGCAAATATAACCATAGCCTGGTCTATATTAGCCGAAGCTGGTCTTATAAGTTCATTCTTTCTTTCAAGAATGTCAATTATATTTCCCTTTTTATTTTCCTCATCGATAATATCTATTAATACATTATCACCAACTAATGGTTTAACTTTCCTATTTCTGAATATTCCCTTGGCTTTACACTCATATATACCACAGGATTCTACATGTACGTAGTAGAATCCTGCTATTCCTTTAATTATTTTTCCCTGCATATCACATTGTATCCATTATTCTTCATGCCTTATGTCAATCTTTCCTGCTGTATAAAATGTATATGGCATATTTTATGCTATATCTTACATTAAATCACCACTATTACACATCTTGCGCTTATCCAGCAGATTATTGTCTGCCAGCCGCCTGGTTATTATTGTTATTGTTGTTATTATTATTTTTATTATTATTGTCGGCTGTTGTCTGCTGTGTGGCCTGCTGATAATGGCTTACATATATAGTAATAGTTGTTCCAGATGGCACAGAATCTCCTGAAGAATAAGGAGTCTGTGATGTAACCGTTCCGTATTCTGCTTTTGAAGATGTTTCGTACTTAACCGTTACCTTAAGATTAGCTGAATCAAGTGTCTGGCTTGCCAGACTTTCTGACATACCAAGTACATTAGGTACAGTAACATTAGTAACCTTCTTTCCACGGCTTACTTCTATAGTAACAGTCGAACCCTCTGATACTTTTCCTGAAGGATTGTATTTTATAACATCTCCAGCTGCTACTGAATCACTGTAAGTATAGTCAACAGATGCTACAAGATTAGCTGCTTCTATAAGTTCCTTAGCTTCCTGTTCTGTCTTACCCTTTACATTAGGAACTGATACTTCCTTTATTTCCTTACCTGTACTGATTGTTAACACAATCTGTGAATTCTTTTCAACTTTAGAACCACCAACATTTCCCTGACTTATAACACTATCTTCTGCAACTGTGTCTGAACTTTGTGTAACTGCCTTATATCCAAGTCCAACCTTGTTAAGTGCTTTAATGGCATCTTCCTTAGTCATGCCAACAACATCAGGAACTTCCACCATATCTGATGACTTATTGTTTGATGTGCTTACTGTTGTTGCTTCAACTGATGCCTTATTATTCTTTGCTGTACTCTTACCACTTCCCACCAGCTTAATCACTACAAATATAGTAATCATAAGAATAATAACTGCTATTCCTATTCCGATACATTTCATAACAAGCTCAAGCTTATCATTTCTCTCATCATCTATATCTTCATCATTATCCGAATCATTGTCAAGAAGCTCATCATCTGTATCATCAGACCCGTCATTGTTATTATCCTCATGTATCGCACTATCATACACAGAACCCATCTTAACAAAATCCTCATCTGGCATAACAAGTGACTTCTTAAGATCGGCAATAAGATCAGAAGCTGACTGATATCTTCTGTCTGTTTTTTTCTGTGTACACTTAAGTACTATCTTATCTACACTTACTGGTATGCCCTCAACAAGCTGTGATGGTGCTGGTATACTATCCTGTATATGCTGTACTGCAACTGATACAGCTGAATCGCCATCAAAAGGAACAGTACCTGTGAGCATTTCAAAAAGTGTAATACCAAGAGAATATATATCACTTCTCTCATCAGAATATCCGCCACGGGCCTGCTCAGGCGATATGTAGTGCACTGATCCCATGGAAGCTGATGTATTAATAGTAGCTGAAGAAGCCACCTTTGCAATACCAAAATCTGTAACTTTAACTTTACCTTCTTTGGATATGATTATATTCTGTGGTTTAATGTCTCTATGGACAATCTTATGCTTATGTGCAGCATCCATACCATTAGCAACCTGTATTGCTATGCTTACGGCCTCTTTATATGGAAGCTTGCCTCTTTTTTCAATATACTTCTTAAGAGTTATACCTTCAACAAGTTCCATGACTATATAATATATTCCATTCTCAACGCCTACATCATAAACATTGACAACATTAGGATTAACCAGTCCTGCTGCTGACTGTGCCTCAGCCCAGAACTTGCTTACAAATGTCTTATCCTGGCTGAATTCCGATTTCATAACCTTAATAGCAACATACCTGTTAAGCTTATGACACTTGGCCTTATATACATCAGCCATTCCACCGGTACCTATCTGTTCAATTATTTCATATCTGTCGGCTAAAAACATTCCTTCTCTTAACATGATTCTTTACCTTTCCAACTTATGGTTCAATCAATACTACCGATATATTATCTTTACCACCATTACTATTAGCCTTATCTATAAGGCTGTCTGCGGCTTCCCTAATGTCAGCACTTTCTCTTACAATATGTAGAATCTCCGTGTCCTCAAGCATATTGGTAAGTCCATCCGAGCACATAAGAATAATATCGTTGTCCTTAAGATCTACAGAGAACATCTCCGCATCTACCGTCTCACAACCTCCGATAGCTCTGGTTATATAATTTTTCTTTTCATGTGTCCTCGCTGCTTTTCTATCAATCTGCCCAAGCTGTACCATTTCTTCAACAAGCGAGTGGTCCCTTGTTATCTGTGTTATATCATCGCCTATAACATAAAGTCTGCTATCTCCAACATTAGCGACCCTTAATGTATTGCCAAACACACTTGCAACTACAAGTGTTGTTCCCATACCTTCATATTCTTCTGACTCTCCTGCCTTTTTTAAAAGCAGGGTATTAACAAGCTTAATATTGTTATTAATTGCATCAAGAGGATCTTTTCCGCCCGACTCTTTTAATAACTCAACAAGTGTATCTACCGTATATCTAGATGCCATATCACCTGCTTTGTGTCCACCCATACCATCGGCAACCACAAAAAGATTAGGCAGACACCCTATATTATCAAGCTTTGCATAGACATAATCCTGATTGACGGCTCTTTCAATTCCAACATCCGTCTTTGCAAATGCATTCATCTCTCTCTCCATTCTCTTTTCAATAAGTATATGCCTATATACTTTTAACATTACATTAATGCAATATTATTATGCATTATATTCAGAAACATTTTAATGGTGATGATTAATTTTATGAATCTGAACAGTAGCATTCTATCATAAAACATCAAAAAAAGCGATATGTTTCAATCGCTTTTATATACTTTTATAATTAAGCTATTACAATAATTACATTTCTGTTATTCTCTAAATTATATTCTTTAAGCTTCCATCTATATGATTCTGTCTTAGCTGTCCACAGGCTCCATCTATATCACGCCCCATTTCACGTCTTATTGTAACATTAATGCCAGCTTTTTCAAGTATTTCTTTAAACTTATGTATGGAATTCTTTTCTGACTGTTCATAATCTCTTTCCTTGATTGGATTAACCGGAATAAGATTAATATGACAATTCATTCCATGCACAAGTTTTATAAGCTGTCTTGCACACTCTGTTGAATCATTGACCCCTTTAACAAGACTATATTCAAAAGATATTCTTCTTGCTGTCTGTGACAGGTAATACCTGCATGCCTGCATTATCTGTTCGATACTGTAGGTATTAGCTATTGGCATCATCGTTTTTCTTAATTCATCGTTTGGTGCATGAAGAGATATAGCCAATGTTATCTGCAGCTTAAGGTCGGCTAACTGTTTTATCCTTGGCACAATACCACATGTAGATACTGTTATATTTCTCTGACTTATATTAAGCCCCTTTTCACTATTGATAAGTTCCAGGAATTTCACGACATTGTCATAATTATCCATAGGTTCGCCCGAACCCATAATAACAATATTGCTTATACGTTCATTATTAAGCTTCTGTATCCTGTATATCTGGTCTAGCATCTCCGATGGCGTAAGATTTCTTACGCATCCATTCAGTGTCGAAGCACAGAATCTGCAGCCCATTTTACATCCAACCTGCGATGATATGCATACAGAATTACCATGATGATACTTCATAAGAACACTTTCGATAAGATTATCATCATGTAGTCTAAAAAGATACTTTTTTGTCCCATCTATCTTTGATTCCTGCACTCTTACCGGTTCAAGACATGTATACAATGTATCTTCTTTTAACTGGTTCTTTAATTTATCTGATATATTAGTCATCTCATCATAACTATCTGCAAGTTTTTCATGCATCCATGAATACAGCTGTGCCGCCCTGAATTTCTTTTCGCCGGCACTTACAATATAATCTATTAATTCATCATAATTAAGTGACTTAATATCAACCTTATCCATACTTACCTCATTTCTTTATAAGTCTTGCAATAAAAAATCCATCATTATCTTTATCTTTGGATGGTAACATCTGATTATATTCACCATCCCTGATAAACCCAAGATTATCACATATCCAGTCAGCATTATCCTCATTTTCTGCCCTGTTAATAGTACATGTACTGTATACAAGAACTCCTCCAGGTTTTACATATCTGCTTATCACCCTCAGTATATCCTGTTGGAGATTTATTATATCTTTTATCTTATCTGCGCTTATATTATATCTTATATCTGGCTTTCTTCCCATAATTCCAAGTCCTGAGCATGGAAGATCTGCTATAACTATATCCGCTTTTCCAACAAGACTGTTATCTATTTCCAATGCATTATGTACCTGTACATTTATATAAGGGATTCCGAGTCTGTATATATTATCATTTATTAATGAAGCCTTATAATCAGATATATCTCTTGATATAACCTTTCCTTCTATGCTATTTATAACAGCAGCTTCTATACCACTTTCTGGTATATCAGATATGTTCTTATACGCTGACTCCGCCATTTTTAATGCGGCATTTACAGACTTGCCTCCAGGAGCTGCGCATACATCTACAATAAGACTATTAACTGATGGTGCTGCGTATTCACCTTCCAGCATTGAACTTATATCCTGTATCTGATACAGCCCTTCATTAAAACTTTTTAACGATGTGAGGTGATCATAATCCGATATCTCATATGCATATGGTATATCTTTAACAGCCCTTACTGTCACATTCTCTTCTTCTAATATTTTCTTTATACGTCCAGGACTTCCTTTTAACGTATTACATCTTATATATGTCTTTTTATCCTTTTTCATGCCGGTAAGAATATTTTCTATTTCTTCATATGACATATATTCTTTCCACATGTTTATTATCCAGTCAGGCATAGAGTATTTCACTGACAGATAATATTGTGTATTTTTTTCTTTATCCGGATATATGATATCTTCTTTATTACGCGATATATTTCTTAACACGCCATTAACAAAGCCTTTAAGTCCTGTAAAGCCTCTCTTGGCTGCAAGCTTTACCGCTTCATTACATGCAGCAGAATCCGGCACATTTTCCATATATATAATCTGGTAAACAGCCATTCTCATAATACGTCTTATGAGCGGTTTCATCTTATTAATGGGTGTTTTGGAATACTGGTTAATTATATAATCAAGTTCTATTCTGCTCTCTATAGTACCAAGTGAAAGTCTGTTTATGAATGCTCTCTGCGTTTTATCAAGGTACTGATACTTAGAAAGAGCATTGTTAATAGTTATATGGGAAAATTCCCCTTCTTTCTCAATCTCTGTAAGTATATCAAGCACAACTGCTCTTAAATTGACTTCCATATAAACCATGCCCTTTCATAATAATACATAAACTACTTATTATATCAATATTTACTTATTTTCTGCCTTACCAAGTACTGTGCCCTTTTCAACCTTACATCCAAGCAAAAAGACATCCGTCTTCATTCTCTTCTTGCCTTCAAGCTGTACTTCATTAACGCTTAAATAATCTTTACCACATTTTATTATAAGTCTCTTTTTATCTACAAAGCACACTGTACCAGCTTCAGCTTCTTCCATATCATGTACTTGATCTGTTGATTCAGACATGCCGGATATTCCAGCTATATCTGATATATCACTTATAACATCTGCATCCCATATCTTTAACATCCTGCCATTATAATGTGTATATGCACTAGGCCATGGATTAAGTCCTCTTATTAAGCACTCTATATCATGTGCTGGTTTGCTAAAATCCAGTTCTCCCATTGATTTCTTTAACATTTTAACATACGAACTCTTAGAATCATCCTGTGGAACTGGTGTTATTGTTTCATCTTCAAGCCCCTTGAGTGTTTCTATAAGTAAATCCGCACCAACAACACTTAATCTGTCAAAAAGACTTCCACCTGTTTCTTTCTTATCAAGCTTTACCTTTTTAACAAGCAGGATATCCCCAGTATCAAGGCCTTCATCCATCTTCATGGTTGTGACGCCTGAATATTCACATCCATCTATAACCGCCCATTGTATAGGAGATGCTCCCCTATACTTAGGAAGTAGGGATGCATGTACATTTACACAGCCAAGTCTTGGCATATCTATTATACTCTTAGGAAGTATCTGTCCGAATGCAACAACAACAAATACATCTGCATTATATGTTCCCAGCTTTTCTACAAACTCTTCATCTCTTGCCTTTACCGGCTGTAATACTTCTATTCCAAGTTTTACAGCTTCTTCCTTAACAGGCGAGAATACAAGTTCTCTGCTTCTCCCCTTTGGCTTATCAGGCTGTGTTACAACTGCAGCTACTTCATGTCCGGCTTCAACTAAAGCTTTAAGTGTCCCAACAGCAAAGTCAGGAGTGCCCATAAATACAACCTTCACTATTCATCATCCTCCGTTTCAGTATCAAAAAGTTTTCCTTCAACTTTGTCAACATACATTATTCCGTCAAGGTGATCTATCTCATGCAGGAGACATCTTGCAAGAAGTTCTTCACCTTCTACAATAATTTCTTCCATATCCTCATTGAGTGCTTTAACCTTTGCATATGATGGTCTTGTTACTATTCCTGACTTACCTGGTACGCTAAGACATCCCTCCTGCCCCGTCTGTGAACCACTTGTTTCAAGCACTACAGGATTAATAAGTACTATAGGGTCATCTCCACAATCAATAACAACAAGTCTTTTTCTTACACCAACCTGTGGTGCTGCAAGTCCGACACCATTAGCCTCATACATTGTCTCAAACATATCATCTATAAGTTCCTGTATTCTAGGTGTCATTTCTGTTATCTCTTTAGCCTTTTTCCTGAGTATTTCATCACCAAGTGTTCTTATATTTCTTATTGCCATTATTATTCCTCCATTTTATCAAACAACATATCGCTATGATTTATATTTTATATTATGTCTTAATTACAATTAAATGCAATTAACCACATACCATTTTTATTCTGTTTAAAACCACTCCTGAAAATGTTATATATTTTCAAGACGATAGCTTTTACATACTTACCTGTCAGTTAACATCATATTGTATACTTATATTTTTATACATATCGTTATCCTGGGTGTACTTATCTATACAATCCATAAGATATGACAGACCACCAAAATCAGCACTTCTTAAATATATTACTTTCGTGTATACATCACTTATTTTATATATAGGTGCATTAGATGGTCCAAGTATTTTTATATCTGTTGTAAGTTTTTCCGTCCTCTTGTCAAGCAGCTTTTTTATACAGTCTGTGGCTGTAGCCAGTTTTTCCTCATCCGCTGAGCTTATGTTAATCCTTATCATATTATTAACTGGTGGATATGAAAGCATTTTTCTATATGATATTTCTTTATCATAAAATCCAGTGTAATCCTGTCTTGCAGCACATATTATACCATAATTATCTGGTGAATATGTCTGTATCACCACTTCACCTTTTCTTATTCCACGTCCTGCCCTGCCTGCAGCCTGTGTAACAAGCTGGAAAGTACGCTCAACAGCCCTGTAATCACTGGCATATAATGACATATCCGCAGCTACTATTCCAACAAGTGTTACCTTTGGAAAATCATGTCCTTTAACTATCATCTGTGTTCCAACAAGCACATCTGCCTGCTCCGTTGCAAATGCATTAAGAATATGTTCATGTCCGTCTTTTCCTTTGGTTGTGTCCATATCCATACGAAGTACCCTCGCATCTGGAAACATCTTATGCACAGCATCCTCAACAGCCTCTGTTCCTGCCCTGAATCCTGATATATACCTTGAACCACACTTAGGACATATCCTGACAAGTGGTGTTTCGTAGCCACAGTAATGACATACAAGCTTACCATTACGGTGTGCAGTCATAGATACATCACAATGTGGACACTTGTAAACATAACCACAGGCTCTGCATGATACGAACCCCGCTGTACCACGCTTATTAAGAAACAACATTATCTGTTCTTTCTTATCAAGCCTGTCTCTTATCAGCTCCTGCAGCTTTGTAGAAAATATAGTTCTGTTTCCAGCTTTTAATTCACTTCTCATATCAGATATGTATACCTGTGGCAGTTCACTATCACCTGCCCTGTTTTTTAGTGTAAGCAGCTTGAATTCACCATTCATGGCCCTGTAAAAGCTATCTATTGAAGGTGTAGCCGAGCCTAATATAACTGATGCATTATGCTCCTTAGCTATATGTATAGCTGTTTCAACCGCATGGTACCTTGGAATCTGTTCAGATCTATATGCGCCTTCATGTTCCTCATCTATAACGATAAGTCCAAGGTTGGGAAACTGTGTAAAAAGTGCCGACCTTGGGCCTATCATTATACTGACCTCTCCTCTTAAGGCACGCAAAAACTGGTCATACCTTTCCCCCTTTGACATACGGGAATTAATAATAGAAACCTTATCACCAAATCTGTGGTAGAACCTCTGGACAGTCTGAAAAGTAAGTGCAATCTCAGGTATCAGCATAATAACCTGCCTGCCACCAGCTATGACATGTTCTATAACTTCCATATACACTTCTGTTTTTCCACTTCCTGTAACACCATGTATAAGGTAAGTTCTGTAACTTTTATTATCATAATCATTCACAATACTCTCTGCAGCCTTTTTTTGTTCTTCATTGAGTACCACATCCTTGCCAAACACTTTCTTATCAGAAACCGGATTCCGGTAATATTCCTCCGTCTTAATAACGACAACGCCTTCTTCTTCCATTGATTTCATAGTCGAAGCTGATATATTAAGCTTAGTCTTTACTATCTCACTATCTATAACCGGTTCCTGCATAAGTGCCTCTAAAAGCCTCTGCTTAGCTCTTGCTCTTTTCTTATATACTGCGAGCAGTTCCTCAGCTCTGCTTTCATCCACATTAAGACATATTGCTTTCTTAACCTTCTGGTTAATCTTATCCTTAACTGGAATAACAGTTTTTAATGCCTGATTCATGGTACATCCATAGTGTGTTTTTAACCACGCAGCAAGCTTAATCATATCTGTTGCTGCATTAACCCTGTTTTTTACAATGCTATCTATATATTTAATCTTATTGACATCATAAGAAGGCTCATTGGTTATCCTAATAACATATCCTGTTATCATTCTGTTGCCTCTGCCAAAAGGAACCATTACAACACTACCTATCTCCACATCATCAGCAAGCCCGGATGGTATTGCATATTGAAACGTCTTATCAAGTTGTTCGTGTGATATGTCTATTATAATATCAGCGTACATTCTTCTCCTTTAATTCATCAAGAACCTCAGCTATAAGTACTCTTTCATCCATAGGATACTTAACACCCTTTATTTCCTGGTAATCCTCATGTCCTTTACCTGCCAGTACTATAATATCCCCAGGCTCACCATGCTCTATAACATATTTTATAGCTTCTTTTCTGTCTACTATATCAATATGCTTACCATTAGTCTTACTTATACCTGTCTTAATATCTTCCATTATAGCCTCAGGTTCTTCGAATCTTGGATTATCTGATGTTATAACAGTAAGGTCTGCATATTTTCCAGACACTTCACCCATCTCGAATCTTCTCTCCTTGGAACGGTTTCCACCGCAACCAAAAAGACATATAAGTCTATGAGGATTATATTCTTTTAATGTTTTAAGGATACTTTCAAGAGACATAGCATTATGTGCATAGTCTATCATAAGCGTGAACTGGTCAGATACCTTGACAAGTTCAATTCTTCCCTTCACCTTAACATCTTTCAGCACATTTTCTACTATATCCTTATCAACTTTAAAATGTCTTGTAACTGCTATTGCACATAATGAATTGTAAACAGAAAACATTCCTGGAAGTGATAAGGCTACATCCATATTTATAAGTCCCTGGCACTTGTATGTAAGACCTATCTTTCCTGGCTCATGCAGCAGTTTAACATCCACAGCTCTTATATCTGCTTTTTCTGACACTCCATAACTTTCGACCTTACATACAGCTCCCTTTAATATATCTTTAGTATGCTTATCGTCAGCATTAACTATTCCCGTCTTGCACTGCTTGAAAAGTTTAGCTTTACACTCAAGATATTCCTCAAATGAAGCATGCTCATTAGGTCCTATATGGTCTGGTTCAATATTAGTAAACACACCTATATCAAACATAATTCCAGCTGTTCTGTCCAGTTTAAGTCCCTGTGAAGAAACCTCCATAACTACTGCCTTACATCCTGCATCCACCATTTTACGGAATGTTTCATGAATCTGGATTGATTCTGGTGTTGTATTACATGAAGGAATAGTTTCATCACCCATTACGGTTTCTATAGTTCCAATAAGTCCTGTTTTTATTCCACATGCACATAAAACATTCTTAATCATATAAGTTGTTGTTGTCTTACCCTTAGTTCCAGTAATTCCTATTGTGAATAACTCCTTATCAGGATTGCCATAAAATGCAGCTGACATAAGTGCGAGTGCAAGCCTTGTGTTATCACATTCTATTAATGTAATATCGTCAGATGGAATCTCATAATCCGAACCTTTCTGTACAACTATGACAGCTGCTTTGTCCTTTACCTGCCCAATATACTTATGTCCGTCACTTACTGCTCCTACAATACATACAAATATTCCGCCATCAGTTACTTTTCTTGAATCTGATGCAATACCGGTAACTTCTGTATCAACGCTGCCTTTTAATAATGTATATTCAAACTTTTCTATTTCATTATCTGCACATATGTCTAATATATTTTTAAGCTGCATAATACTCCTCATTTCTGCACACATTTTTTTAGAATAAACCTGTTATTCTTTCTTTGTTTTCATCGTAATCTATGCCTTCTGCTGCTGGTACCTTAGGTAATCCTGGCATAGTAAGAACCTTACCAGTAAGGGCAACTACAAAACCCGCACCTGCATCAACATATACTTCCCTGATGTTAATAGTAAAACCTTCCGGTCTTCCAAGCTTTGTTGCATCATCTGAAAGCGAATACTGTGTCTTAGCCATACATACAGGGAGGTTACCAAATCCCATCTGTGTTATATGATCAAGTTCTTTCTTTGCCTTTGCATCATATGTAACGCCATCAGCTCCATATATTTCCTTAGCTATCTTTAATATCTTCTCTTCAAGTGGAAGTTCATCCCCATATAGAGGTGCAAAATCACTTTTCTTGTTTTCTATAGTATTCAGTACCTTGTCAGCAAGCTCCTGTCCGCCTTCTCCACCTTTAGCCCATACATTGGAAAGTGCAAACTCGCATCCTAATTCCTCGCAATGCTTTTTAATGAACTCATACTCTTCTTGTGTATCTGTGATAAATGAATTAAGTGTCACTATAACTGGCACTCCATACTTATGTATATTCTCAATATGTTTATCAAGATTAACAATACCTTTCTTTAAGGCCTCCATATTTTCCCTGCAGAGCTCTGTCTTAGGAACGCCACCATTATACTTTAATGCCTTTACTGTAGCTACAATAACCGCTGCTGCCGGCTTAAGACCTGCCTTTCTGCACTTTATATCAAAGAATTTCTCAGCTCCAAGATCAGCTCCAAAACCTGCCTCTGTAACTGCCACATCAGCAAGCTTCATTGCAAGCTTAGTTGCCCTTACTGAGTTACATCCATGCGCTATATTAGCAAATGGTCCGCCGTGTACAAGTACAGGTGTACCCTCGAGTGTCTGTATCATATTAGGCTTTATAGCATCCTTTAAAAGAGCAGCCATAGCTCCTGTAGCTTTAAGGTCAGCTGCTGTAACAGGATCTCCTGCATAATTATATGCAACTATTATCTTTGAAAGTCTTTCTTTTAAGTCTTTCATATCTTCAGCAAGACATAATATAGCCATGATTTCTGATGCAACCGTTATAATAAAATGATCCTCCCTTACAACACCATTAGGTTTATCACCAAGACCTATAACGATATTTCTTAATGTTCTGTCATTCATATCCATGCATCTTTTCCATACAACTCTTTTAGTATCAATACCAAGTGCGTTGCCCTGATGAATATGGTTATCTAACATAGCTGCTAAAAGATTATTAGCTGATGTTATGGCATGGAAATCTCCTGTAAAATGAAGATTAAGGTCTTCCATAGGAACAGCCTGTGCATATCCTCCGCCTGCTGCTCCACCCTTTATGCCAAAGCATGGTCCAAGTGAAGGTTCTCTTAACGCTGCAATCGCATTAACACCTCTCTGGCATAAAGCTTCTGTTAGTCCCAGACTTATAGTTGTCTTTCCCTCTCCTGCAGGAGTAGGATTAATAGCTGTTATAAGAACAAGCTTTCCATCTTCATTCTTCTCAACTCTGTGTATAAGTTCATCTGATAGCTTTGCCTTATACTTTCCATACATCTCGAGTTCATCTTCGGTAATTCCTACCTTTGCCGCTACGTCTTTAATATTTAATAACTTTGCTTCCTGTGCGATTTCAATATCACTTTTTACTGTCATGATTTTATCCTTTCCTGGTCATTATTCATAATTAATTATTATTTATATAAGATTCGAACTCTTCCTGATTCATAAGAACCTTTCTTGGCTTTGTTCCTATCTCGGGTCCTACAACTCCTGCCTGTGCAAGCTGGTCCATTATTCTTCCAGCCCTGTTAAAGCCTATCTTGAACTGTCTTTGTAACATACCTATAGAGCCCTTTTCCTTTTCTATCACAAACCTTCCTGCATCCTCAAACAAGCTGTCATTATCATTCTGTCCATCAGATGCCTGACTGCTGTTAGCCTTATTAGCAACAGTATCTGCAATACTCTCATCATACTGTGCCTCCTCTGTCATATTTTCTTTAAGGAAATCAACGACCCTTGATACTTCTTCATCTGATACAAACGCTCCCTGGACTCTTATTGGCTTTGGGATATTGGATGGGAAGTATAACATATCACCTTTACCGAGCAATTTCTCTGCTCCATTCATATCAAGAATTGTTCTTGAATCAACTCCGGATGAAACCGAAAATGCTATTCTTGATGGAACATTGGCTTTAATAAGTCCAGTTATAACATTAACAGATGGTCTTTGTGTTGCAATAACCATATGTATTCCTGCTGCTCTGGCAAGCTGTGCAAGACGGCATATTGCATCTTCCACTTCTCCTGGAGCAACCATCATAAGATCTGCAAGCTCATCAACAATTATAACTATCTGAGGTAATTTTTCAACTGGAACATCGCCTTCTTTAACGTCCATCTTTTCAACGGCATCATTATACCCCTTAAGATTACGCACTCCCATGTCTGCAAACAGCTTATAACGCTTGTTCATCTCATTAACTGCCCAGTTAAGTGCACCTGCTGCCTTCTTAGGATCAGTTACCACTGGAAGTAACAGATGTGGTATACCATTATATGTACTAAGTTCTACCACCTTAGGATCAACCATGATCATCTTTACCTCATCCGGTCTTGCCTTATACAGAATACTCATAATAATAGTATTGATACATACTGACTTACCAGAGCCTGTCGCTCCTGCTATAAGAAGATGTGGCATCTTGGCTATATCTGCAACTATGGTCTTTCCAGCAATATCTTTACCTGCTGCAAATGCTATCTTTGATGTATTATTCTTAAATGCTTCATTTTCAATAAGTTCCCTTAAGAATACACTTCCTGCCTCCTTGTTAGGAACCTCTATACCAATGGCTGATTTACCAGGAATAGGTGCCTCAATTCTTATATCTGCTGCTGCAAGACTAAGCTTTATGTCATCTGCAAGGGAAACTATCTTACTGACTTTAACTCCAAGCTCCGGCTTTAACTCATACCTTGTAACCGCTGGTCCACAGCTTATATCTGTTATATCTACCTTTACACCGAAATTCTGCAGTGTCTGCTTTAATGTAATAGCTGTATTGCGGTTTTCTCTTTCAAGATT
>DJDY01000102.1:3618-7531 GCA_002435585.1 Lachnospira sp. UBA5912 | reverse complement strand
TCAAGATTAGATGAAGAGGATTGTGTATTTCTATTAAGAAGACTGACAGGTGGAAACTTATATTCTCTTTTATGTGCTGACTGTGACTGCTCATTTTCCAGCACACCAGACCTATCCTCTGTATTTTCTTCATTGGGCTTTTTTTCATTGCCTCTATCTTCATAATCATCCAATCCATCATTTTTTGGATAATACTCGTTTGTACTTATTGCTTCTTCATATGTTTTATCATAATCATTATCATCATTACAATCTGGTTCTATATCATCATCTCTTTTTCCATACTCTTCACTATTTTCACCATTCCCAGACTGTCTTTTGCTATGAATCTCCCATATATCAGAATCAGTTACATCAACATCATTTCTATTCATACCGGCATCAGAATCCATATCTGTATCAGTTCTTATATAATCATCATCTGTGATATCCGCATTATGCATATTAATATTATTAATATTATTAATATCATCATCCATAACTTTATCATCTATGACTTTACCATAAAGCATATTAACATTATCAGTTATTTCATCATTGTTCATGTTAATATTATCACCTATATCAGAATTGCTGCTATCATCCTCATCATAGCTGCTGCCATTCTCATAATCTTCATCTGTGTTAATATGCTTTCTTGGTATAATTAATGGATCATATATATCATCCATGTATACATCAACATCATTTCTTACCGGTTCAATCTCATGTATATCTATATCCTGGATATCTTCATCCTGCTGCCTGTCCTGTATAGTAAGATCTTTGGTAACACCTCTTACTATATTGTTCATACGCGCCCCCGCCATAGCCTCTTCCTTTGCTTTCTTTGCAGCTATGGCCTGCTCTTTTTTCTCAAGTCTTCTTATTCTTGCCTGATGTCTCTCCTCTTCACGCATAGCACGATATTCTTCATCGCTTATACCATTTTCTTTCAAGCTCATAGAAGAATGTTCCCTATACGCTGAATAATCTTCTCTTGCTTCCTTAACAATTCTATGTCCGCTATTTCTTAATCCACCTATAAATGATTTCTCTGTTATCAAAATAATACATATTATTGCAAGTATTATAAGTATAACCATTGTTCCTGCAACACCAAGAGGACTTAATATTTTACACAGGATTCCTCCAAAGAACCCACCTCCGGTCTTATGCTCTGAACAATATGAAAAATAAGAACCAACAGAATCTTTAACATCTGGTATATTCGTAATCCTCTGCCATACAGCCGATGCAATAACTGACAAAGCATAAACTGCTATTGCTTTAATACGCATAACTCCTATTATATCTTTGTTAGCAAGCATAAAAAGGATGCTGCCTGCTATTATGAATGGAATTATATATGCAGCAATGCCGAAAAGCCCGAACATAACCCATTTTACAGACTGTCCAACTGTACCTGCCAGATTAAAGTTGCTAAGCAGCAGAATTATTGTACATGCAAATGCCAGTAAAAGAACAATCTCATCTCTTAAAGGATTGCTCTGAGCTTTTGAAGTGCGTGCAGAACTGCTTCCTGATGAACCACCTTGTGAACTACTAGATGCCGTATTCTTTCTTGTTGTAGAACTTTTCTTTGAAGAACTATTCTTTAAGGAAGCTCTGCCATTGCCAGATGTACCCGTTGATTTTTTTCTGGATGTACTGCTTTTTGATGTATTATTACTTTGACTTCTGTTCTTTTTTGTATTTGAAGCCATAATTGTTTAATTCCTCCATATATAACCTTATTTATCATTTATAATTGTCATGCATAAACGTCACATATATGCATTTTAATTCTGACGTTTATAATTCTTCTCATAACAATCTGACAGTTACACTGCCATAAAAGTAATTATATAACTTATCCAGTATAACATTTCCATTATCCTAACGCAAGAAAGATGCCACTATACAAATCTATCCGCAAACAACGAATCATTGGTATGTGACATCTTTCCATTCTTAATTATGATATTGTTTTATTATTTTTTCTTTTTACATCCTGCACTCACGAACCCGTGCTTTCATACTCATACGTCATGCTTCGCAGGTACTTCCTTTTTAATTAATCTTCATCATCACTTGCTGCTTCTGCAAATCCCTGACGTTTTCTTGCCATATCATCATTCTCAAGGTATTCATCATATGTAGTGATCTTATCAATAAGCTGACCTGATGGAACTATCTCCATAATACGGTTAGCTGTCGTCTGTATAAACTGATGGTCATGTGATGTGAAAAGCACAACACCTGGAAACTTTATAAGTCCATTATTAAGAGCTGTAATTGATTCCATATCAAGATGGTTAGTAGGGTCATCGAATATAAGTACATTTGCTCCCATAATCATCATCTTAGATATAAGACATCTTACTTTCTCTCCACCTGAAAGTACCTTTACTTTCTTAACACCATCATCTCCGGCAAATAACATACGTCCAAGGAAACCTCTTACATATGTTGGATCTGGATCTGGTGAATACTGTGTAAGCCATTCAACGATTGTATCTTCCCTGTTAAACTCTGCTGCACTGTCCTTAGGGAAATAAGCCTGTGAAGTAGTTACACCCCATTTGTAAGAACCTTCGTCTGGCTCCATATTTCCTGTAAGAATATTGAACAAAGTTGTTGTAGCAAGTTCGTTAGAACCCACAAATGCTATTTTATCTTCTCTGTTTACTATAAATGAAATATTATCAAGGACTTTAACACCATCTATTGTCTTAGATATACCTTCAACTGTAAGTACTTCATTACCAATCTCTCTGGCTGGTCTGAAATCTATATAAGGATACTTTCTGCTTGATGGTCTGATTTCATCAAGTTCAATCTTCTCTAATGCTCTCTTACGTGATGTAGCCTGCTTAGACTTTGAGGCATTAGCAGAGAACCTCTGAATGAAGTCCTGAAGTTCCTTTATCTTTTCTTCTTTCTTCTTATTAGCTTCCTTCATCTGCTTGATAATAAGCTGGCTTGACTCATACCAAAAATCATAATTACCAGCATATAACTGAATCTTGGCATAATCTATATCTGCTATCTGCGTACATACCTTATTAAGGAAATATCTGTCGTGTGATACAACTATAACTGTATTCTCGAAATTGATAAGGAACTCTTCAAGCCATGCAATTGCATCAAGATCAAGGTGGTTAGTTGGCTCGTCGAGTAACAGAATATCAGGGTTGCCAAAAAGAGCCTTTGCAAGAAGAACTTTAACCTTTTCACTACCACTTAGTTCCGACATATTCTTGTAATGCAAATCTGTAGTGATACCTAAACCGTTAAGCAGCTGAGCTGCATCTGATTCTGCTTCCCATCCGTTCATATCAGCAAATTCTGCTTCAAGTTCACTTGCTTTATTACCATCTTCTTCTGTGAAATCTTCCTTTGCATATATAGCTTCTTTTTCCTTCATTATCTCATAAAGTCTTGCATTACCCATAATAACAGTATCAAGAACTGTATAGTCATCATATTTGAAGTGATCCTGTTCAAGGAAGGACAATCTCTGACCAGGTGTTATGGTTACATCACCCTTACTTGGTTCAATCTGACCTGTAAGAATCTTTAAAAATGTTGACTTACCCGCACCATTGGCACCTATAAGACCATAACAGTTTCCTTCTGTAAACTTAATATTTACATCCTCAAAAAGAGCCTTTTTTCCTATACGAAGTGTCACGTTATTTGCACTAATCATTATATCATTCCTCCATTAATGGTTAACTTAACTGATTCGTCTATTAATCTGATATATTAAGGGACTGATATACACATTATTAAAATATAATATCGTACCTAACAATACTGCCCCATAATACTAAAACACAACAATTATATATGGTTATCTAATTAAAAGCAAGTATTAAAATATAGTTTTATATGCTTTTAATATCCCATTACTTTCAGTATCTTATAC
>DJDY01000102.1:3417-3569 GCA_002435585.1 Lachnospira sp. UBA5912 | reverse complement strand
TATCTTATACATATCGGTCATTTAATACAATCTGATAGTGCAATTAGCATAACTTACATACATATATCATTATCTTTATCCATAAATAAATCATATGTAACACCAAGAACAATATCCATAGCATAGGCATATGTCTTCTCATCTGCTGGTAT
>DJDY01000102.1:2976-3388 GCA_002435585.1 Lachnospira sp. UBA5912 | reverse complement strand
TGATAATCTTTTATTTCAATACATTCGGAAAGCCATTTACAACGATTAGGATATTTATCAGATGATATATTATTAATAACATAAATTTTGATTTTCTCTTTCTGGTATAGTTTTCTTACCACTTCAATATAATATAACGCACTTACACTTGAAAATAATTCATCGGAAACTATTATCACAACATATCTGTGTCTTATAAACAGTTCTTTCGTTTCTTTTGTATCAAGCCTCCATATTTCATCTGTTACATTCTGTCCATCATATACATTACACACATCCATCCCCATGTCATATAGATGCTCCATTAAGCTGTCCACCTCAGCCCATCTCTTTTGTAAATTAAATAATAACAAAAAAACACCTCCCAATAACTAAATAATACCGTGCATGTCCAAGAAAGCTTTGCTTTCTT
>DJDY01000102.1:0-2962 GCA_002435585.1 Lachnospira sp. UBA5912 | reverse complement strand
GTGCTAGCACAGCACTTTGTTATCACTCCTTTCATCCGCCGTGCATGTCCAAGAAAGCAAAGCTTTCTTGGACTGTCGGGCTTTCGCCCTATCTGATGTAAGAATAGCAAAGTGCTTTGTGCTAGCACAGCACTTTGTTATTCTTTCATCAGGCACGGCTCATTGCTTATGCACATTATAGCATAGGTTTGGGGGTGTTATTGGGAAATGTTGTATGTTGTTCTTATTATGTTGTAATCAATGTAAAATATGTTGTCAGATTAAAGTTTCGTGTTAATAGCGTTAACGTAAATTAAGCAGTTTGGCTTCTGCTTTATGCTTTATATTTTCTGACATTTACATTATCTATACGTTATTCTTAAGCTGTTATAGTAGTTCCTGTCTTTCCTGCAAGTCCTTCTTTAGCTTTTTCAAGATTAGTAATAACAGCCTTTCTATCCGGGTTGGCTGTAACAAATCTTATAGATGCATCAACCTTAGGGAATGTTGTCTTTGCTGGGAAATGTCCTGCTTTAATGTACTGATGAAGATCTGATGCAGTAACCTTATCAAATTCTTTTTCATCAGCTGTTCCCTTTCCTATAGTAAGTCTGTCATAGGCTGTAAGGAAAAGAAGTGTTTCTGCACCTACTAATTCAGCTAACTTAGCAGCTGTGTAATCTTTCTCTATGATAGCTGAGGCACCTTTAAGATGAGAACCCTGCTGTAATACAGGAATTCCACCGCCACCAGCAGCTATAACTACCTGGTCTGCATCAAGTAAAGCTTTTACAGCATCTATTTCATATATATCTATAGGCATAGGTGAGGCAATTATCCTTCTGAACTTTCCTGGTTCTTCTTCTATTACATGGTTACCTTTTTCTTCCTCAGCCTCAGCTTCTTCCTTTGTCATATATCTTCCGATAATCTTGGAAGGCTCAGAAAATGCTATATCAAAAGGATCAACTCTTACCTGTGTTATAATAGTAGAAACAGTCTTATATATACCTCTGTTAAGAAGCTCCTCTCTTATCGCATTCTGAAGATCATATCCTATATATCCTTCACTCATAGCACCACATACTGACATAGGTGCAACTGTTCTGTCCTCAGGTTCAAGTCGTGCAAACTCTGTCATAGCTGTCTGAATCATACCAACCTGTGGACCATTACTATGTGTAATAACTACCTGGTACTTTGCCTCAACAAGATCTGCAATAGCTCTTGCCGCTTTCTTTACATTAGCCTGCTGTTCTGGAAATGTAACTCCGAATGAATTTCTTCCCAGCGCAACTACTATTCTCTTCTTTTCCATATCACAAACCTCTCAATTCTTCACGATATTCACATAAAACCTTCAAAATGAATTAAGTGTTTATATATTATATATGATTTTTCGTTAAAAAGCAAACAATTAGTTAAGTTTACAGACTAACATACCTCCTCTGTTATCCGAACTTTTAAGCTGCATCAGAATAAAATAATTATATAAATATTCTCTCATTTCATATAAAGGATAAATATTTATGACCAATAAAAATATCGGAGTTGCCGTACTTGATACAGGCATCTATAGGCATATAGATTTTGACAACCGGATAACAGCTTTCAAAGACTTTGTTAATAATAGAAGTATTCCTTATGATGACAGTGGGCACGGAACACATGTTTCAGGAATAATCGCTGGAAGTGGAAAAGCAAGTAATGGACGTTTTAAAGGGATTGCACCCATGAGTCACATTATATCCGTTAAAGTACTTGATTCATATGGTAATGGACGTATAGACAATGTTATAGATGGAACTAACTGGATAATTAATAACAAAGATATATACAATATCAGAGTTGCAAATATATCATTTGGAACAACAGCTGACAACAATATAGATATCGAAAATACTCTTAGACTTATAACTCATGTAGAAAATATGTGGCATAATGGTATAGTTGTTGTTGCTGCTGCTGGTAATAATGGTCCTTACGCCAGAAGTATTACTGCCTCCGGCACAAGCCATATCATAATCACAGTAGGTTCCATGGATGATAAAACATTTCATTCAGGACGTGGTCCTACAAAAGATGGCTTTCCAAAACCCGAACTAGTAGTAGCCGGTTCTAATATTACTGCATGCAGCAATCGAAAAAATGGATATTCCACCAAGAGTGGAACATCCATGTCTGCACCTATAGTCAGCGGTGCTATTGCCCGGCTTCTTACCAATAATGACCTTACTCCTGAACAAGTACGTTCACGCCTGAAAAAATGCTGCAACAAAATCAATCTTCCACATAACCAGCAGGGCTGGGGTCATCTTGACATAATCAAATTCATTACCATGAAAACATAGTACATTACGCCAATTTACTCAATACTTTAAAATTCATTATTTTAAAAAACTATTTATTAAAGGATAAATATTTATAAATCCGGCATTCTTCTGTTGTTCAGCCAATTCTCTTGAATACTGGAGAACATCCAGCATTATATATTGTATGGCAATCATAGCAAATGCGATTAATATAAGAACGACCAATGGAATCCACTTATGCTTTTTTAACCGGTCCATAAGTTTACCATTTCCTTTGCCACCTCTGCTATTGTTTTTATTATTCTTGAAATAACTACTATCTACCATATTATCTCCATTTCAATTATTTTTACACTCATTATAACACTCTTAAATGTATTATTACAAAACTCATCTTATATGATAATATTAAAAAAAAGTATTGGCAATTATATATGTCAATACTTTATATTATTATAATATTTCTTAATTATATCTTGTAAAAAAAGATATTCAGCATTCCTTTCTTCCAGTGCTTATGCTGTCTCACAAGATATTAAACAGTAAATAACAGGGGTGGAGAGAATCGAACTCCCACCAAAGGTTTTGGAGACCCCTATGATACCACTTCACCACACCCCTATTTAAAAGATTGCTCTTTCAAAACTACACATTAAATATTTTATTATTTA
>DJDY01000059.1 GCA_002435585.1 Lachnospira sp. UBA5912 | reverse complement strand
GCCACCTGACGGGGGTAATTAGTCTTGACACTTTCAGGAAATATAGATATTCTGATATTATAAAAGGTAATATCAATATTAAGGAATATGATTATGATGAGGCTGTATACGAAAAGCCGCTGACAGAGCAGATGTTAAGGGACAGACTTGCATTTTTGTCGCTGTTTGTGACAGAAACGGTAGAAGAAGCAATAGCAATTCAGAACATATTTCCAGAATTATCAGGGATATTTAATGAGATGAATGAGTATCTTGCAAGACCAGAGGAGGTGTTAGGTATGTTTTCAGAAGCATTAAGAATACTCAACCATAACACGGCGGTACTGATGGTTGATGAATACAGGAAGAAGTATCAGGAGATGCAGGAAATGCAGAATAATTTGAAAGAGGAAATTGCTGACAAGGATAAACAAATTAACAGTCAGGAGGAGCAACATAAAAAAGACTTTGAAAGAATAGCCGAGCTTGAAGCTATGCTAAAAGAAAGCAGGGAAAGTAATGGTCAAGGATAATGTTATAGCAACATAGAATATGGCATAGTGCCAGTTATGAAATAAGTAAGCAGATAGATATATACAGTCGGTAATGACTTTATATACTATCTGCTTTTGCTATTTTTTAAATGATTATCGTAGGAACTTCTAGAATGTGTTATTTCACTTTGGTTATACGAAAGTGAAACTCCAATATACAGGTGGCTGGCTAATAGAAGACGTGGTCGCCTATTATTGTGCCGCCTTTATCGACAGTACTGTCGTATATGTGAAAGTACAGAGCTGCGATTGTTATATGGCCGTTGAGGACTTCGGTGGCGGCTTTAGTACATTCAGCGTTAGCACCTCTGGCAAGGACAATTGCAAAACGTCCGCTGGCTACAGGGCTGAACTGGGAAGGGGCGTAAAGCACGGATTGGATTGTGTTGCCGAATTTAGGGCTGTTTACACGGTTTACGATAACGCTTCCAACGGCAAGCTTGCCTTCATAAGGCTGGTTGGCAGCTTCACATTCTATCATAGCGGCTACCATTGCAAGGTCGCTTGTATCATATGATATCGGGGTATTATTAATGACTTCATCAACTGATGGGGTCATTTTTTTGATTTCTTCAAGCTGTCTTTGGATTTCTTCCTGACGGATACGTTCCTCGTATTCTAATGCAAGAGCTTCGGCTTTGGCAATATTTTCAGAGTTAGTATCTATTTTTGACTGTTTTGAAGCTATGAGCCTTTTAATATTATTAGACTCTGCTACGGATTGTTCCTTTAAAGATACAAGTTCTGTCATATTATTCTGGAGGTTTATCTGGTTATGGTTAAGCTCGGCGATAAGGCTTCTTAATTCTTCAAGCATTTTGCGGTCGTATTGGGAAATGCGAGAAACATATTCGCTTCTTTGCAATAAATCAGCCATACTAGAAGAAGAGAGCAGTACGTCAAGAAAACTATAGTCGCTGTTCTCGTACATATATTGTATGCGAAGCTTCATAGTATCGAATTGGTGTTGTTTTTCAATCTCCATATTGTTTATATCTTCATTAAGGCTGTCAATCTGTTCCTGTGTATCAGCAATTCTGTCATTAATAGAGTTCAGCTTTTCACCAGCATTATCAAGCTCTGAATTAAGGTCATTAAGTTCACCTGAGAGCTGTGACTGCTCATTTCTTAAGCGTTCAAGCTCTTTGTTATTATCCTCATATTCTGACTTAGTATCAGCAAGAGAATATACAGGTGAGGTAAAAGATATGAAAGTCAGGCAGACAATAAGTGCCAAAGCTATGTATTTAGTTACTGCATTAAAATGTTTCAACTGCAAGTTATATCCTTTCTGATTCTTTAATTTTCGGTGTCAGGCGGGCTGAAAGTCAAAAGTCTTATCGTGCAGGTGCAAACATATGTCAGACATTTGAAACTTTATATCATATGATTAATATTTTCTAACCATAACACCCAAAATCTTAATATAGTATAAAATGTGTCCACATAAATTGCAAGCAGCCACAACGGGTGTTATTATTAATTAGTATATCAAATTAATTGTAAGAAAAAGATGAGAGTTTTATCGTGGTATACTAAATTATAGAAAGAATGAGGAATTCTATGCTTGAATTAATTAATATTAAGAAAGATTATGCAACCGGTGATACAAAGGTTGCGGCTTTAAAGGGCATTGACCTGAGGTTCAGGGACTGCGAATTTGTATCAATACTCGGTCAGTCGGGCTGTGGTAAGACAACTATGCTTAATATCATCGGAGGACTTGATAAGTATACAAGTGGTGATTTAAGAATTAATGGCGTATCTACTAAAGATTATAAGGACAGGGATTGGGATGCATACAGGAACAATTCAATAGGTTTTGTATTCCAGAGCTATAATCTTATACCACACCAGACAGTTCTTTCTAATGTAGAGCTTGCGCTTACATTGTCAGGTGTATCAAAGGCAGAGAGAAGAAAAAGAGCAGTTGAGGCACTTGAGAAGGTAGGACTTGGCGAACAGATTCATAAGAAGCCTAACCAGATGTCAGGTGGACAGATGCAGAGAGTAGCCATAGCGAGAGCACTTGTCAATAATCCTGATATTCTTCTTGCAGATGAACCTACAGGTGCGCTTGATACAGAAACAAGCGTACAGATTATGGAGCTTCTTAAGGAGATTTCCAAAGACAGACTTATAATTATGGTTACACATAACCCGGAACTTGCTATGAAATATTCAACAAGAATTGTAAGGCTTCTTGATGGAACTATAGTTGACGACTCAGATCCATATACAGAGGAACAACTTAAAAAAGACATAGCAGAGGGAACAGATAAGTCAGGTCAGGGAACAGGCGTATCTGCCTCAAAGTCCCAAAGAAAGAAAAAGCCAAAGACCTCAATGTCATTTTTTACAGCATTATCTTTAAGCTTTAACAATCTGATGACGAAAAAGACACGAACAATCCTTACGGACTTTGCGGGAAGTATAGGAATTATCGGTATAGCACTCATTTTATCAATATCAAATGGTATCCAGTTATACATTGACAGGGTGCAGAGGGATACATTATCAAGTTACCCAATCCAGTTGCAGTCAGAAACTGTAGATATAAGCAGTATGGTTTCAAGTATGACCGGTAATGGCGGCAGTGGTGAAACACACGAGGATATGGATAAAATATATAGTAACAATATAATGTCTGATATGATGAATACTATGGTTGCAGAAGTTCAGAGCAATAACCTTAAGGAATTCAAGCATTATATAGAAAATGGCGGAAGCAATATAAAGGATTATGCGAGTGCCATAGAATATACTTATGATATTCCAGTTAATATATATAAGTCAGATACTTCTGATAAGGTAACACAGCTTAACCCAAGTACAATGTTTGATGCGATGTATGGCGGTTCTTCACAGAGCAGTACAGGTGGAATGAGTATGTACTCTAACTCGAGCGTATGGTCACAGTTATTTGATAATAAAGAGATACTTGAGTCGCAGTATACAGTACTTGCAGGACACTGGCCAGAAAGCTACAACGAGGTTGTGCTTGTTGTTGATGAGAACAACGAAATTGATGATTATACATTGTATTCAATAGGACTTAAAGACCCTGACGAGATTACAGAGATGATTAAGGCTATGATGTCAGGAAAGAGTTATACGCTTGATAATGATGAAACAATTTACACATTTGACGAGATATTAAACACAACATTTAAGCTTATACTTCCAACAGATGTATATTCATATAATGAAAGCAAGGAAATCTGGGAAGATAAGTCCGACAATGATACATTTATGAAAAATGTTGTCAACAACGGAACAGATATAAAGATTGCAGGAATTATTAAGCCTTCAGAAGATGCGGTAAGTACATCTTTAAGCCGTGGAATTGGTTTTACAAAGGAACTTACAGAGTATATTATAAATGGTGTTAATGACAGTGCTATAGCTAAGGCACAGCTTGCAGATGGGGATACAGATATATTCACAGGAGTTCCATTTGATAATAATAAAGATACACCTATAACAATGGACGATGTGGAAGCATATCTTGAGAGCCTTCCATCAGATGAACAGGCACAGACAAGAATGTTCTTGTCAACTATGACAGACGAGCAGATACTTGATATGTTCTCACAGTCAGTTAAGGCTCAGACAACAGATGCGACACTGGAAACT
>DJDY01000176.1 GCA_002435585.1 Lachnospira sp. UBA5912 | reverse complement strand
ATATAATTACGTTATATACAGCAAAAATATATTTAAAAAGTGAATCTTGAAAAACGAATTTTGAAAAGTAAATCTGCAAAAGCTAGTTTTGTATGCTGTTAAATCATGTATAAAAAAGTTTAAAATGGTGTTAAGTTTTAATTATTTTTAATATATTTTAATATCTTAACATATAAAGATGAATATTTGTAATATTATAGGAATAAGTGTATAATTAGCTGGTAAAACATAGTAATAATGGTATTGTTGCACAATTTTTACAATGGTACTGAATTTACATGGATTTTACATAAAAACACAGATAAAATTTACATAACATATGTATTATATGTTGCGAAATATGGAGAATTATCTGTTGGCGCTAATTTAATATAGATATTAGAAAGTGGTATGTATTAAGATTGTAATAAGTCCGTTATGTACAATTGATATAGATATTTAAAAGCGGGATATTAAGGTAGGCTAAACAATTCAGGATGTTATGTGCGTAAGGATACGCAGAAAAGAGGTATATTATGAAGATTGGAATGTTAACAAGTGGTGGAGACTGCCAGGCTTTGAATGCGGCTATGAGAGGTGTAGCAAAGAGTTTATATAATAAAATTCCTGATGTCAAGATATATGGATTTCTTGATGGGTATAAAGGTCTTATTAATAATGATTATAAGATTATGAATGTTGGGGATTTCTCAGGAATACTTACCATAGGAGGAACTATTCTTGGAACATCAAGGACTCCATTTAAAAAGATAACAGAGCCTGATGAGAATGGTAAAGATAAAGTAGTATCCATGAAAAAAACATATAAGGAATTAGGACTTGATTGTCTTGTTATTCTAGGTGGAAACGGAACGCATAAGACAGCCAATCTGTTAAGTGAAGAGGGACTTAATGTAGTTACACTTCCTAAAACTATAGATAATGATCTTGTTGGAACCGATGTAAGTTTTGGATTTCAGTCAGCTGTTGATATAGCAACTAATACGATAGATTGTATACATACAACGGCTGCATCACACAGCAGGGTGTTTATAGTAGAACTTATGGGACATAAGACAGGATGGCTGACATTGCATGCCGGTATGGCAGGTGGTTCAGATGTCATTCTTATTCCAGAGATACCTTATGATCTTGATAAGGTTGTAGAAGCCATCAATAAAAGGAGTAAAGAGAAAAAACACTTTACAATACTTGCAGTAGCGGAAGGCATTATATCAAAGGAAGAATTAGAATTCAGTAAAAAAGAGCTTAAAGAGATAAGAAAAAGAGAGCATTTTCCATCAGCAGCTTATAGAATAGGAGCAGGTATTATGGAAAGAACAGGACAGGAAGTAAGAGTCACTGTTCCAGGTCATGTACAGCGTGGCGGAAGTCCATGTGCATATGACAGAGTATTAGCTTCAAGACTGGGTGCCAAGGCTACTGAACTTATAATCAATAAAGAATATGGTTATATGGTATGTGTTAAGAATGATCAGATAGATAAGATTGCGCTTCGTGAGGTAGCAGGTAAGTTAAAGACAGTGAATCCGGATTCAGGTATTATAAAAGAGGCAAAGGCGATGGGAATATGTTTTGGAGATTAGATAATATAAAGAATATATTTAACAGGATGAAAGGCGAAAAGGATACATCATCGCAGGGAAGAAAGAATCAACAAGATGTTACTGCCAGTAAAAATGATAATAAAGCTGTTGTAGGAAGTGCTGTAGAAAGCAGTCATGAGCAGCTAAAAGATGCAGGTAAACTGAATGATTCATATAAATTTATAAAAGAAGAGTCATATTATGATAACGATTTAGAAAGAAAAATTAATGAAAATTCACATATTACTGGAGAAAGTATGATAAATAATAGCGAAATCAAAAATGATATAAATAAAGATATGATAGAAGATAACAGCAAGTATATGAATACAGATAACGACGTTAATGAAAATATTGTTAATAATGAAAATATCAATAATATTGTCAGCAATGGCAATGTTGATAATAATTCCGGCCACGGTAACAAAGTAGAAATAGTTGAGCTTATAGACAGAAGTAGTGAGAAGGCAGATGATAACAAAGCTGAAGACGTTCATAAAAAGTTAAAAGAAATCGAAGAAAAGTATCATAAAAAAGGTGAAAAAATGCCTTTTTTTGCCAACAGAGAGTTGTCATGGCTTAAGTTTAATGAAAGAGTTATAGATGAAGCTGATGATTCAAGAGTTCCTTTATGCGAGAGGCTTACATTTGTTTCTATATTTAATAGTAATCTTGATGAGTTTTATATGGTAAGAGTTGGTTCATTATACGACCAGATGGTTCTTGCAAAGAAAAGCAAGCAGGAGATGACAACAGGTTTTGACAATAAGTCTATGATGACGGCAGAGCAGCAGTTAGATGCAGTGTTTACTCATACAAGGGAACTCTTGCATAAAAAAGATAAGATATATGCAAAGCTTATGTATGAGTTTGACAATCAGGGAGTTAAGCTTATAAGTTTTAATGATGTGGAATATTCTGATGCTGTATATCTTGAGAATTATTTTAACAAGTCTATACTTCCGATATTATCGCCACAGGTTATAGGAAAGAAGAATCCATTTCCATTTCTTAAGAATAAAGAAATATATGCAGTTGCACTGTTAGGTTCTAAGAATAATGATAAAATAGGACTTGTGCCATGCAGTAATGGTATATTTGACAGACTTATTCCTATACCATCAGACAGCCGTAAATATATGCTTGTTGAAGAACTTATACTGCATTTTTTGCCTAAAATATTCAAAAAGTATAGTGTGAAGAGCAAGTCTCTTATAAGAATCATAAGAAATGCAGATATAGATATGGATGAGGCGTTTTTTGATGAAGACATGGATTACAGGGATACCATGGAACATCTTATAAAGGAAAGAAGAAGGCTATGCCCTGTAAAGCTGGAATATTCAAGAGTTCTTGACGATAAGGTTATATCAGCTTTATGCAGGGAATTAAAGCTTGATAAGAAGCAGGTATTCTATTCAGAATCTCCACTTGAGATGTCTTTCATATCAAAGATACAGGATGACTTACGTGCAAGGAAAGAATTGTTCTATGAAAGAAGAGTTCCACAGAATTCCAAGTATATAGATTCCAAGCAGTCTATTATAGAACAGATAGCTAAAAAAGATGTCCTGCTAAGCTACCCATATGAAAGTATGCATCCATTTATCAATCTGTTGAATGAAGCAGGAAATGATGAAAGAGTATTATCTATCAAGATGACTCTTTACAGGGTTGCCAAGAATTCGCAGATAGTAGAGGCACTTATAGAAGCAGCAGAGAATGGCAAGGAAGTTGTTGTACTTGTTGAACTGAGGGCAAGATTCGATGAAGAAAATAATATAGAGTGGTCGAGACGTCTTGAGGAAGCCGGATGCAAGATTATATATGGAATAGACCATATTAAGGTACATTCAAAGCTGTGTCTTATAACATATAAGGATGGCGAGGAATTCAAGTATATAACACATGTTGGAACTGGTAACTTTAACGAAAAGACAGCCAAATTATACACTGACCTTTCTCTTATCACATCAAATAAGGATATAGCAAGAGAAACAGCTGATGTGTTTAATAATCTTGGACTTGGTGATGTTGTTGAGCATACAGAGCATCTTCTTGTTGCACCTAAGTGCCTGCAGAATAAAATACTTAACCTTATAGATGATGAGATTGATAAGGCTAAGAGAGGAGAGGAAGCATATATAGGTGTTAAGATTAATTCACTTACTGATAAAACTATTATAGAAAAACTGGTCGAGGCTTCTATGAGTGGTGTTAAGGTGGATATGATAATAAGAGGTATAAGTTGTATGATAGCTGGAATAGAAGGGTATACACACAACATAACAATCACAAGCATAGTAGGAAGATTTCTTGAACATTCACGTATATATATATTTGGAAAAGGAAATACTGCAAAAGTATATATATCATCGGCTGATTTCATGACAAGAAATACAATAAGAAGAGTTGAAGTTGCAGCTCCTGTATATGATGCTACTATTAAAGAAAGAATTCTTCATATGTTTAATATTATGTTATCTGATAATGTAAAAGCAAGAGTTATGGCTTCTGATGGAAACTATTATAGAAAAGATATAAAGGATGGAGAAACAAGACTTAATTCGCAGGAATATTTCTATGACGAAGCGGTAAAGAAGGCACAGCAGAAGTAGATTATATACATATTATTTAGCAGGCGGCATATGATTTAAGCTGCATATGGATAATGATGTGATGAAAGAGACAGAAGCATAAAAATAAAATATTTATTAACTGCTTGAATTTATTTTTTAATTTGATACACTTTATAAGTATGTTAAATGATAGAAACAAAAGTAAAGGATGGCATATATGAAACCAGCAGTATTTTTTCATAATTTTTTTGGACATCTGAATACTATCAATCACCATAAATTCCAGGTTATGAAGAATTGCTTCAGGGTTGGACTGTATAAGCAGGGATTATTACATGACATGTCGAAGTATAGTCCTACAGAATTCATTCCAGGAGTAAAATATTATCAGGGAAACAGAAGTCCTAATAATGCACAAAGAGAAGCAGAAGGATGTTCTACAGCATGGCTTCACCATAAAGGGCGTAATAAGCACCATTATGAGTATTGGATAGATTATCCGGCTAAAGGTGGCAATGGAAGTCTTATAGGTATGGAAATGCCAGTGAAGTATGTTGTTGAGATGTTTTGTGACAGAGTAGCAGCAAGTAAGACATATAATAAGGAAAAGTACAAAGATTCAGATTCACTGGAATATTTCAAAAGAGGTATGGATCATTATATAATACATCCAAAGACTAAAGAATTACTTTACAGTCTTCTTGTTATGTTAGCTGAAAAGGGTGAAGACTATACGTTTTCATATATAAAAGAACATGTGCTTAAGTGATATATATATGAATATACATCACATTTTTCATAAAATGAGCCGTTACACTGAGTAATAATTAGTGTAACGGCTTTTTCTGTAAAAAGCATAAAGAAATAATACTGCGCATTGATTATTCTAACAGTTATATGTTAATATATGTGGTGGATTAATCACAATTACCCAAGGGTATATAGGATTATTTATAGTATTTAATTGTGTTTATATGCATAATTTATATGAGTTAGTTATGAACGGAGGACAATAATGTTAGAGCTTAATCATGTCGGATATACCACAGAGGATGGTATGGAGATATTACATGATATTAATTTAAAAGTCGATGAAAGGTTTGTAGCTGTTACTGGACCTAATGGTGGTGGTAAGTCAACTCTGGCAAAGATTATAGCTGGTATATATCAGCCCACTAATGGAAGTATTATTCTTGATGGTGTGGATATTACTAATATGAGTATTACAGACAGGGCAAAAGAAGGAATAAGCTTTGCTTTCCAGCAGCCGGTAAGGTTCAAGGGATTAAAGGTAAGAGATTTGTTAAGGCTTGCAGCAGGCAAAGAGGTCACGTATAGTGAATTGAATGATTATCTTGAAGAAGTAGGGCTTCATGCAAAGGATTATATTAACAGAGAACTTAACAGCAGCCTTTCCGGTGGCGAGTTAAAAAGGATAGAGATAGCCATGATAAGGGCAAGAGGTACTAAGTTGTCATTGTTTGATGAGCCGGAGGCAGGAATTGATCTATGGAGCTTCCAGAATCTTATTAAGGTATTTGAGGAGATGCATGAAACTAATCATGGAAGTATCATAATTATAAGCCATCAGGAAAGAATACTGGATATAGCCGATAAGATAGTTGTTATTAAAGACGGAACTATAGATAAGTGTGGAGATAAAGATGATATACTTCCACAGCTGCTTGAGGGAACGAATTCATCAGTATGTTAATAATGTGGTCAGATGAAAGATTAAATAAGTTATTCTGGTCTATGAATCAGATAAGATACATTTATAATAAATAATTCTAAAAAAGGAATGGATTATGTAGTAGGAAAGGATATCATATAGATGGATGCAATAGAGAAGAAGCTTTTACATGAGGTAGCTGAACTTGATGCACTTCCTGTAGGAGCATACAATATCAGAGCAAATGGAAAGGCAGCTGCACGAAATACAACTGCTAACATAGATATAGTTACGAAAGAGGATAAGCCAGGAATAGATATATATATCAAGCCGGGAACTAAGAATGAAAGTGTTCATATTCCAGTTATCATAAGTCAGACAGGTCTTAAGGATCTTGTATATAATGATTTTCATATAGGTGAGGATGCGGATGTAACGATAATAGCTGGATGTGGAATACACAACTGTGGTGACGAGACATCAGCACATGATGGTATTCATACATTTTACGTGGGAAAGAATGCCAGGTTAAGATATATAGAGAAACATTACGGAGAGGGTGAAGGTCATGGAAAACGTTTGATGAATCCCACAACTATAGTTCATCTTGAAGATGGTGCTGTTATGGATATGGAAACTTCACAGATATCAGGGATAGATGATACATTAAGGCAGACAAGCGGCGATATGGCGGCAGGTTCCAGACTTACTATTCATGAAAATATCATGACAACAGGAGAGCAGCATGCAAAGACTGAGTTTGATATGGACGTTAATGGTGAAGATGCATCAGTGGACGTTGTGTCAAGAAGTGTAGCCAGAGATAAAAGTTATCAGGAATTTGTCAGCAGGATAAATGGAAATACGCGTTGTGCCGGACATAGTTCATGCGATGCTATTATTATGGATAATGCATGCGTTACAGCAAGTCCACAGCTTAAAGCAAACAGTGTCGATGCCAGTCTTATACATGAGGCTGCGATAGGTAAGATAGCTGGCGATCAGCTGATAAAGCTTATGACACTTGGTCTTACAGAGCAGGAAGCAGAAGAACAGATCGTTAATGGATTCTTGAGTTAGAATTTATATTGTATATAATGTATTATATGTTATATATTATATACATAGGATGTGTATCGTATATGTTATTATATACATTACAATACATGAATTGCCAGCATAAATTATTAAAAGTTTTGCTGTTGATATTACTGTCTGAGGTGATTTATTCATTATTAACATTTGAATTACACTTTAGACAGTATTTTTTATGTATGTTTAATTGACATTTTATAGTATGTGGGGTAGCCTAGTGTTAGTATATTTTTGTCTATTATATTTTTTGTTTGGAATAAGCTGATTAACAGGCATGCTTTTAAGAACAGGGAACGGACAGCTTAAAGTATCTGCAGGCAGGATTAGACTGGTTAACGGAGATGCTTGTAGAAGCAGTATTTGCTATAATTATGATAAAATAATTAAGATAAAATGGGAGTATGTACACATGGGTGTAGAAGAATTTTTAAAACAGGAAGAAGAAAGATTTATAAGAGATAATCTTATGTCAGATGAGGTGTTTGATTTTATAAGGGCCAATACACTTCCTTTCAATCAGCTTATGGCATATTACAGATGTGCTATTATGGAAGTAGAAACCAAGTTTAAGGTCCTTAATGAACAGTTTTCGCTTCAATATGACAGAAATCCGATAGAGTCAATTAAGACAAGGATTAAGTCAACAGAGGGAATTATTAAGAAAGCTAACAAGAAAAAGATTCCATTTACAATGCAGTCCATAGAAGAGAACATAAGAGATATAGCTGGTATAAGGGTTATATGTTCGTTCTCGGAAGATATATATATGCTTGCAGATTGTCTTTTACAGCAGGATGATATCAGACTTATAGAGATGAAGGATTACATAAAACATCCAAAGGAAAGTGGATACAGAAGTCTTCATCTTATAATAGAGATACCTATATTCCTGCAGAATGAGAAGCGTCCTATGAAGGTAGAAGTACAGTTAAGGACTATAGCGATGGATTTCTGGGCAAGTGTTGAGCATAAGTTAAGGTATAAGAAGAATATACCGGATAGTGAAGCTGAATCACTTGCAGTTGAATTATCAGATTATGCAGATCAGCTTGCGGATCTTGATTATAAGATGGAGCAGATTAAGAAACGTATAGTAGATGCTGAGAAGCAGTCAGAACCAACAGGGGAAAGAAAAAAACCATTACCTACGATAGGTGGGATGCTTGTAAAGAGCAGGATTAATGGACTTATAAAATAATATTACTGTTTAGTGAAGTCAACGTAAGTTGACGAACGGACGATATAAG
>DJDY01000093.1 GCA_002435585.1 Lachnospira sp. UBA5912 | reverse complement strand
ATAAGATGCACTTGAAGTTCAATTGTGATAGTTCTTAGACTTTTCTTTCACACCACAGCTATCCACAGACACGGATGTCTGTGGAAGTGAGATATTGGACAAGGATGTCCCGTATCGAACGGTAGCGGCAGATGCCACTACCTGCATGAAAAGTCTTAGAAATATCCAAGCGAAGCTTCTGGCATCGTTGATGCATGCGCACCTGCTTTTCTTATATATGATGTCGTCCGTCTGTTAAGAATGTGTGCTAAACAGTAATATTATTTATTTTTTACCGCTGCCTCAGCATATTTTGTTATAACAAGTTTTTCATAAGGTACATCTTTACTTAGTTCTCCCGCCTCCTTAAGAATATCTTTTAGCAGCTTAAAACTCTTCTCTTCAAATATGGTATCATTCTTCCATGTATCCTGTGACTTATATCGTTCCACGATTGTTGTTATTGTTTCCAGGTCAGTTTCAGGAAACTGAGGTGCTATAGTTTCTGCTATTTCACTGCTGGTATGTGTATTTACATAGTTAAGTCCTTTTTGTATGGCATTGGTGAAGCCTTGTATTACATCAGGATGTTTTTCGACATAGCTCTTATTGGCACAATATGCTGTATAAGGAACATATCCGCTATCGGTTCCAAGAGATGCAACAACATAACCTTCATTCTGCTGTTCAAGAAGTGTGGCAGATGGCTCGAATTCTACGGTATAGTCGGCAATGCCAGATGTGAATGCAGCAGCGGTTGAACCAAAGTCAACATTTTGAAGTATAGTAAGGTCATCGGCAGGAGAAATATTATTTTTCTTGAGTATATATTCAAAAAGCATTTCAGGCATACCGCCGGCTCTTCCTCCTAGAACTGTTTTTCCTTTTAAATCATCCCATTTAAATCCGTTTTCTGCATTTCTTGATACTAGAAAGTTACCGGCACGTTGTGTAAGCTGGGCAAAGTTTATTGCATAATCAGTTGAACCTTCCTGATATACGTATATAGAGCTTTCAGATCCCATAAAACCGATATCAGCCTCACCTGATACAAGAGAAGTCATAACTTTATCAGCTCCGAATCCGGTAATGAGGTTTAGATTGATATTTTCATCTTTAAAATAGCCTAATTCTATGGCCGCATATTGTGGTGCATAGAATATTGAATGTGCGACTTCGTTTAGAGTAATATCAACAAATCCATTATTTTCTTTTTCCTGACAGGCTGTCATGGGGAGTATAAGTACAAAACATAATAATAATGACAGAAAGTGACGTAAATATTTCAAATAAATCTCCATTTCTGCATTTATGATTCATATAAACAGAATATGAAATTATTATTCATGCAATCAGAATAATAATTGAAACAGATAACAATATTTTAATTTGATATCTGAATTTAAATGCTGCAATTTAATATTTTAAGTTATTTAAAGTTATTTTGATTTCCGAAATGAATCATAAAATACATTCTATATTTATTTCTATATTATTCGGATGATGGCTGATGTGTTACATTTAACAAAATTTAACTGCTTTACAATTAAAATATATGTTTAGAGTTTTGTTAAAGCTACCGTAAATAAATGTGTGAAAAGATTGGTATGTTTACAAAAATATATGTAAAATTGTGAAAAATGTAGATAAAAATGTTGGATATAAATGTTAATTATGTTAAAATAAGTTATCAAAAAATATACTGTTTTATCTTTCCTATTAAGATAAAGTAGTCATTGTATAATTATGGGAGGTTTGTTTATTATGTTTGGCAGAAAAACAACAGCACAGGAAGCTAATAGGGATAAGGAATTGTTATTACAGGCTATGGACAAGATGATAGCCGGTGATTTTAGTATGGTATCATCTGAAGGATTCAATGATCCGATATATGCAGATAAGCTGAATCAGATAGTTGAAGCTTATAAGAGAGCTAATAACAACTATATTATGAGACTTAATGAGGCTATGGAATCCATAGGAGATAATTCATATGTCAAGAATATGCTTGATCAGGTTTCATTACAGCAGAAGTCTATAACCAATATGAATGATTCTAGTAAAGTACTTAAGGATTCTATTAACAATATATCACAGGCTATGAGTGATATAAGAGATAATACACATGATATGCTTCATGCATCACAGAGCAGTTCAGCTAATATGAATGATAGTATAAGAGTTGTTAATGAATCATCAGAGAAGATAGCTGATATAAATAATCAGGTTCAGGCATTTCATGAAAAAATCAACAAAATAGGTGAAATAGTTGATATTGTAAAAAAGGTTGCAAGCCAGAGTAATCTGTTAGCACTTAATGCTTCTATAGAAGCGGCAAGAGCAGGAGAGGCTGGTAAAGGATTTGCTGTAGTTGCAGATCAGGTAAGACAGCTTTCAAGTAATACGGCCGAATCAGCAGAAGACATAGTCAAATATGTTAATGAGTTAAAAGGTGATATAGAAGTGCTTGCTACATCTATGGAAGAAACTACTTCTAAGCTTTCAGAAGGTAATGAAAAGGTTGAAGTATCACTAAGAGATATTGAGCATATGAATGATCAGATGACTGCTATTAATGATTCAGTTGAAAGAATATTTGACGATATAGACAGACAGTCAGAAACAACGAAAGAGTTTACGGATCAGGTTGGCAATATAGCTGATACATATGGTATGCTCACTAAAGAATGTACGGAAACAGGTACACATATCTTTAAGATTGGCAGGTATATAGATACATGTAGAAGCGATATGTTCAGGGAAGCAGGAGCAGTAACAACACAGGATATGTTAAGAATATTTGAGATAGATCATTTTATCCTGATGTGGAGAGTTTATAACAACATAGTTGACTTTGAGAGATTAAAGATAACACAGCTTAACAATCCTGATACATGTAAGCTTGGTAAGTGGATGAATGCACAGACAGATACCAAGATTACTGGAAGCAGCCAGTTTAAGAAGCTTGATGCTGCACACAAACTTATTCATAAGTATGCATGTGAATCATGGTATGCTAAGGACGAGGGTGATATTGATAAAGCTCTTGATGCATTCAAGAAGTGCCATGATGCTTATTATGAATACAAGAAGGCTATTGCAGATATGAAGAGTTATATGAAAACAATAGGATATACTGATGAAACAAAGATAGTTATATTTAGGAACTAATATAATAATTATAAGTATTTAGAATGATTATGTTATTCATTGATAAAAAGGGGAACTCACTGACGATTGTGTGAATTGTTCTCATATAGGATTGTCATGTTTGATTGTCCTGAATGAGGATAGAGTATCATGTTGGTGATTCCTCTTTTTAAGTTTATAATAATTACAATTTATGTAGAAATTAATGTGTCAAAAGTTATTTTTATAGGTTTTAAGTTAGCTATAAATTATTTTTAAGTTGGTTGTATGCCAGTATGAATTATTTTTAAGTTAGTTGTAAAATGGTTTGAATTATTTTTAAGTAGGTTTTGAGTTAGTTTTATAGAACTAAGTTGATAATAGATATAGTATGTGTTATTATAAATAAATGGTTTGGTTGGTGAGTGTATTACAGCATGTTATATTTGGACATTAGATCAATGTATCAGATGTGCAGGTATGTTAGCTGTAAACAGATTAATGACGATAAGAGATATCAGTTATTTTTATAATATAGAGAGGTTGGTATGAAAGAGGTATATGTTATTGGGCATAAGAACCCAGACACTGATTCAATATGTTCGGCAATCTGTTATGCCAGATTTAAAAATATTGTAACAGGAACTAAAGACTATGTGCCTAAAAGAGCGGGACACATGAATGAGGAAACGCAGTTTGTGCTTTCAAAATGTAATATTAAGGCTCCAGCATATATAAAGGATGTAAGGCCACAGGTTAAGGATATAGATATCAGAAAAATAGCTGGAATAGATGAGAATTATTCTGTAAGGAATGCATGGAAGCTTATGAAGGAGCTTGATGTAGTTACATTACCTATTCTTGAAAATGACCGGCTTAAAGGATTAGTCACAATAGGGGATGTTGCAAAGTCTTATTTTGAGATGTATGACAGCGATATTCTTTCAGTTGCTCATTCAAGTCTTAAAAATATAGTTGATACATTAGATGGCGAAATAATAACAGGTGATCCTGATAAGTGCTTTGACAAAGGTAAGATGCTTATTGCAGCAGCGAATCCTGATATGATGGAAAATATGATTGATGAGGGTGATTTTGTTATACTTGGTAACAGATACGAATCACAGTTATGCGCTATAGAGATGGAGGCTGGATGTCTTATTATATGTGAGGGAGTAAAGGTATCCAACACTATAATAAAGATGGCAAAGCAGCACAATTGTATAATAATAACAACATCTTACGATACATATACTGTTGCAAGGCTTCTAAATCAGGCAATACCAGTAAGCTTTTTTATGAAGCAGACTGCTTTGGTTAAGTTTAAACTCAACGACTTTGTTGAGGATATCCAGGACATCATGGCTAATAAGAGATTCCGCGATTTCCCTATAGAGGATGAAGATGGAAAATATATCGGTATGATATCAAGGCGTAATATTATTAAAGCTGGTAAGAAAAAGGTTATACTTGTAGACCACAATGAGAAGTCACAGGCTGTGTTTGGCGTTGAGGATACTGATATATTGGAGATTATAGATCATCACAGGCTGGGATGTATACAGACGATAACTCCAGTATTTTTCAGAAACCAGCCATTAGGCTGCACGGCGACTATTATATATCAGATGTATGGTGAACATAATATCGACATAGATAAGCAGACAGCGGCTTTGCTATGTTCAGCAATTATATCGGATACGCTGATACTTAAATCACCAACTTGTACAGAGTATGATGTAGAGGCATGTAAAGCACTTGCTGCAATAGCTGGTATTAATATTGAAGAATATGGAAGAGAGATGTTCAGAGCTGGAAGTAATCTTTCATCTAAGACAGAAGAAGAGATATTTTACAGAGATTATAAGAAATTCTCAATTGGTGAACTATCAGTTGGGGTTGGACAGGTTAATTGTATGAGCTATGATGAGATTCAGACCATTATAGCAAAAGAAACAGATTATATGGAACATGTTACAGAATATAGCAGTGAAATAAATATAGCATATCTTCTCATAACAGATGTTATGAAAGAAACATCATATGTTATGTATGCAGGTAAGAATGCAGCAGTTGTATTAAAAAATGCATTTAGTCTTGAAAACATAGGCGATACATATACAGTACTTCCAGGTGTTGTTTCAAGAAAGAAGCAGTTTCTTCCAGCAATAGTTGAAGTATTGCAACAATAAATCGTAATAGTAATATATTGATTTACATGATACCGAATAATTGAATAAAATTAATATAAGTGTTAATATGTTTCTGGTTATTAAGTGTTAATTGATTAATGATTAGTTCATATAATAAGCAGCAATAATTGCGAATTAATATTAAGCATGGGTACATGCATGTATACCGGTTGCAGCCATGAGGCATAATAGTCAATTATATATATGAATTAACAGAATGGAGTGTAAATAATAAAATGAAGAAGTTAATGAGAAATGATCCATGCTGGTGTGGAAGTAAGAAACCTTATTGTGAGTGTCATATGAATTTTGACAAGAAAATTGAAACATATAGAAAGAAGTTTCATAAGGTTCCACCAAGAAGCATAATAAAGAACGAAGAACAACTTCAGGGCATGAGAGAAAGCAGCAAGATAAACATAGCTGTACTTGATTATGTTGCACAGAATATAAAGGAAGGCATGACAACACAGGAAATTGATGAGATGGTATATGAAAAGACAACTGCTATGGGAGGCATACCTGCACCTCTTAATTATGAAGGATTTCCAAAGAGTGTATGTACATCAATTAATAACGAAGTGTGCCATGGTATTCCATCATCTAATATTATTCTTGCAGATGGTGATATTGTAAATGTAGATTGTTCAACTATTCTTAATGGATATTTTTCAGATTCTTCGCGGATGTTCTGTATAGGTAATGTTTCACCGGAACATAAAAAACTGGTTGATGTGGCAAAAGAATGCGTAGAGCTGGGTCTTGCACAGGTTAAACCATGGGGACATCTTGGTGATGTAGCAGATGCTATAAGTAAGCATGCAAAAGAAAATGGATATTCAGTTGTGCGTGAGGTCGGAGGACATGGAATAGGTCTGGAATTTCATGAGACACCTTTTGTAAGTTATGTAATTAAAAAGGGAACTGGCATGGTTATGGCACCTGGTATGGTGTTTACAATAGAGCCAATGATTAATGCAGGCTACCCAGATGTATATGTTGATGATGACAATGGATGGACTATATATACAGAAGATGATTCATATTCAGCACAGTGGGAAATTATGGTTCATGTTACTGATGATGGGTATGAGGTTATGACGTATTAATTATATTTTCATCATGTTAAAAAGTGACTCTGTTTGCAATTTTATGCACAGGGTCACTTTTAATATGCATTATTTTATTTATTATTTTTACAACTGCAATTCCTATCAAATTCAGGATTATAGAAATAATAATTATTAGAATCAAGTTTATTCTGTATTATAGAAAGAGCCTCACCGAAACGCTGGAAATGCACTATCTCACGTTCCCTTAAAAATCTTAATGGGTCAAGTACATCAGGGTCGTCTTTTGCAAGGCGGATAAGATTATCATAAGTTGTTCTTGCTTTCTGTTCGGCTGCCATATCTTCGGTTATATCAGTAATTGCATCTCCCTTAGACTGAAATTCACATGCATTGAATGGTATTCCTCCAGCTGCCTGTGGCCATAC
>DJDY01000052.1 GCA_002435585.1 Lachnospira sp. UBA5912 | reverse complement strand
AATGGATGTTATTGGTAATAACATTGCAAATGTTAATACAGTAGCTTACAAATCACAGTCTATGACATTTAGTGAAGTATTCTACCAGACAACACAGACAGCTACAGGACCTAGCGCTACTACTGGAAAAGGTGGTACTAACGCTATGCAGATAGGTCTTGGTTCACAGGTTGGTTCTATTTCAACAGCTATGACAACAGAAGGTGCTACAGAAAGAACTGATAATGCAACAGACCTTGCAATCACAGGAAGTAACGCATTCTTTATAGTAAGTAATGCAGGAACTACTTATTTTACAAGAGCTGGTAACTTTACAAGAGATGAGTCAGGTGCACTTGTTACACAGTCAGGAGCCAATGTAATGGGATGGCAGGTTGATCCAACAACGGGTGAAATAGTTAAAGATAAGGTTTCAAAGCTTTATCTTGAAAGCCCTGAATTCAAGTATACATTACCTGAAAGAACAACAGGTCTTACATTGACAGGTAATATAGATTCATCATCAACAGAGAATGTTACAACAACTCTTAACTTCTATGATAGTCTTGGTAGTTCATATCAGGCAACGATAGTATTGCAGAGACAGGGACAGACAGGTAATGATGTAACATATTCAATAACTGGTTCATCTATAACAAAGGATGGAGAAGCAACGAATTTAACAATATCTACAGATAGCTCACTTGTGTTCAACTCTGTAACGGGTCTTTCTAATGAGGCAAATGCTAACATAACATTTACAATAGGAAGTGATACAGCTAATGATCCACAGCTTGATTCTATAGGTGCAGTTGGAGATCATACTCTTACAGTAGATATGTCTGGAATTAAGATGATTAAGGATAAGAATTCTATTAAGCAGACAGATGGTATTCTTGATCCTGTATCAGGAGCGTATGTAGGTGGTGGTAAGGCAGTTGGTTCTATGACATCTGTTGGTATAGATACATCAGGACGTATAGTTGCAAGCTATAGCAATGGTGATACACAGGTTATAGGACAGATTGCTGTAACTGAATTCACTAATCCGGCGGGTCTTGAAAAGGTTGGTGAGAATCTGTATTCATCAACACTGAATTCTGGTGACTTTGATGGAATAGGAAAAGAAATTTCTGCAACAAGCGGTAAGATACAGTCTGGTGTTCTTGAAATGTCTAATGTAGATCTTGCTTCAGAATTCACAAGCATGATTACGACACAGAGAGGTTATCAGGCAAACTCAAGAATTATAACAGTATCAGATACTTTACTTGAAGAACTTATTAATCTTAAGAGATAATTAATAACTTACATAAAGGTGGTTTATAACCGGCCAGGATGAATGTGAAACGCTATGGATGTTTTTACTGTAGCGTTTCACTATCATTGTTATTATTCATAAATAATATTCCAGTATTAGTTTTTGCATTTATATGCCTGAAACTGGTTAATATATAACGATGATATTTAATTAGAAAAATATGCAGAAAATGGCAGTATTTTGTTGCATTATTTTGCCATTGGTGTTTTAATATAAATAGTTTTTTATGGGGGTATTGTATATATATGAACAGGTATGCCCCACAACGAAAGAATGGATGGTGTATTAGATGGATATAGCTACACTTATTGGTACTATTGTTGGATTTGTAATGGTAATATTTGGAATCATGTGGGGAAAAGGAGCCTCTGTTCTCCAGAATTTCATTGATATTCCTTCAATTATTATTACAATTGGTGGTTCGTTGTCAGGAATTATGGCATCTTACACTCTTAAAGATTTCCTTGGTAATTTTAAGGGAATTGGTCTTGCATTTAAAGATCCAAAGTATGATCATGGTGCGACAATAGCTAAAATTATTGAATTGTCTAATGTTGCAAGAAAGGAAGGTCTTCTTGCACTTGAAGAGGTTGCACAGAATCTGGATGATGAATTTATGAAAAAAGGTATTCTTCTTATAGTAGATGGTACAGAGCCAGAACTTGTAAGAGGCATTCTTGAAACAGAACTTATGAATATGGATGAGCGTCACAGAAGTGTTGCAGGCTTTTTTGAGGCATGGGCGGCACTTGGTCCTGCATGGGGAATGATTGGTACACTTATTGGTCTTGTTAATATGTTAAAGGATCTTCAGGATTCTTCAACTATCGGTCCTAATATGGCAACAGCCCTGCTTACAACTCTTTATGGTTCACTTATAGCAAACTGGTTTTGTACACCTATAGCCAATAAGCTAAAGTCACAGAATGCAGTTGAATATCAGCTTAAAGAAATAGTTATCGAAGGTCTTCTTTCAATACAGGCAGGTGAAAACCCAAGAGTTATTGAAGAAAAACTCAAGTCATTCCTTTCACCTGCATCTAGAACAGCTATCGGAGCAGAAGAAGGTGGAGGTGAGGCTTAATGGCTAAGAAAAAACCTCAGGAACAGCCAGCCGGTTCTCCAGCCTGGATGAGTACATTCAGTGATTTGATGAACCTTCTGCTATGTTTCTTCGTTTTGCTTTTCTCAATGTCAACTGTAGATGCAGAAAAATTCGAGAAGGTAGCTGCATCACTTAATGCGAGTTTTAGTATTTTTTCAGCTGGTGGTTCAGCACTAACAGATGAAGGAATACTTGTAGGAAGTGGAGCAACACAGCTTAACGATCTTAGTAATTATTATAACAACATGGGACTTAATACAGATGGCGATTATACAGAAGAAGTAAAAAGTGCCCAGGAGCAGGTTGAAAAAGAAGGGTTAAAAGAATCTGAGAATATGGCAGAACAGATTGAAAATAATCTTAAGTCAGCTAACGTTGACAGCCAGGTTGAGATAACTGCAACGAGTAAGTATGTTATGCTTAATATGAATGGTGGAATTCTGTTTGATTCAGGAAGTGCAGAGCTTACATCAGATGCTGTCAAACTGTTAAGTAATGTTGCGGATGCCATATATCCATACAATGATAATTACATAACAATAGAGGGTCACACTGACAGTAATCCAATTAATACAGCAAAGTATCCTGATAATATGATGCTTTCTGTGCACAGAGCACATAGTGTATATAATTATCTTGTGAATACCAAGAATTTTGATGCTAAGACCATGACATCTTCAGGCAGAGGTGAGAATGTTCCAGTTGCTGATAATTCAACGGCTGAGGGAAGAGCACAGAATCGAAGGGTAGAGATAAGAATATATAATAATCTAAATAGCGATATTCAGTAAAAGGAGAAAGCATATGAAAAAAAGTACATTAAATGTGATAACTCTTGCGCTCGTACTTATCAATCTTGCACTTACAGTTATCCTTACATTTTCATTAGTATCAACTAATAACAAAACTAATAAGCTTATAAGTAAAGTGGCAGAGATAATAGATCTTGATGTCGCAGGAGTAGATACATCAGATAAGAGTTCATCTGCTAATGCAGGAATAGAAGACGTATCTTATGTTGATGTAACTAACAATGGCTCTAATGATATTATGATATCATATACAGATGGTGGCAGAACCCATTATGCTGTTATGAATGTTTCTCTTGGTCTTAACACAAAAGCCAAGGATTATTCTGCAAAGAGCACTACCATTAATAATGGCATGAAAGTTATTGTAAATGCAGTCCAGACAGAGGCTATGAAATATACATACAGTACAGTAGCATCAAGTAAAGCAACTATTGAGGCTGATCTGTTATCACAGTTACAGGATACATTCCAGACACAGTGTATAACATCAGTAATTGTATCTATTGTTGTACAGTAACTAAGTTACAAGGGAATGTGTTTAATGATTATGAAGTATAAGGAGGTGAGGAAGACATGCCAGATGTCTTATCGCAAGACGAGATAGATAATCTTTTAAAGGCTCTTAGTTCTGGTGAATTAGATGTTGATGATATGAAGGATGCGGAAGAAAAACAGGTGAAGAATTATGACTTTGCCAGACCTTCCAAGTTCTCTAAAGAACATTTAAGAACTCTTGAGATTATCTTCGAACATTTTGGAAGACTTCTAGCAACTAATCTTCCAGCCTATTTAAGAAAAACAGTTAGTGTTGATATAGTGAATTCAGAGGTAGTAATATACTCAGAATTCTCCAATGCTTTGTCTAATCCTGTATTACTCGGAGTAGTAAGCATGAAACCTCTTGCGGGCAACATGGTTATGGAGATGGCATCAAACCTCGGATTTGCTATAGTTGACAGATTACTTGGAGGAGCTGGCACGGCTCTTGACAAGGAAAGAGATTTTTCAGAAATAGAGCTAACTATAATAGAACGAATTTTTTCAATATGTGTTAATCTTTTAAAAGAGCCGTGGGAAAATGTTATAAAAGTAACGCCAAGGCTTGAACGTATTGAAACTAATTCGCAGTTTGCGCAGATTATATCACCAACAGAAACGATAGCTATTATAACCATTAATCTTAAAATAGGTGACGTGGAAGGCCTTGTGAATGTGTGTCTTCCATTTACGTTGTTAGAGCCGGTTATGGATAAGCTTAATACTAAGTTCTGGTTTTCTAATATGCAGGAAAAAGATCCAACAATGTATGACGATGTTATTGAAAACATTATCAGCAGGACGAAAGTGCCTATAAAGGCTATACTTGGAGAGTCAAAAGTTAATGTATCTGACTTTGTTAATCTTCAGGTAGGAGATATAATTAAAATTGATAAAAAAGTCAATCAGGAGCTGGATGTGTATGTAGGTAACATCAAGAAATTCAATGCATTGCCTGGTTACTTTGAAGATAAATACGCAGTAAGAATAACAGACGTAATTAGAGAGGAGAGTGAGTAACAGATGGATGGCATGTTATCACAGGATGAGATAAACGCATTATTAAATGGAATGAATAATGATGACAGCAACAAAGATAACAAAGATAATGCGGATACGGCAACGGTTGATAATGACAACAATAACACAGCCGGTGATAATAATTCTAATAGCGATGTTCCTGGTGGTGAAGAAATTCTTTCTGATTACGAAAAGGATGCAGTTGGTGAAATATCCAACATAAGTATGGGAACAGCGGCTACTACGCTTAGTTCACTTCTTAATCAGAAAGTTAATATAACAACACCAAGAGTTGAAGTAGCAGATTGGGAACAGCTTTCGAGAAAATATGACAGACCTTGTGTTATGTTACAGATCAGATATAAAGAAGGTCTTGACGGCAATAATGTACTTATATTAAAAGAAAGAGATGTTAAGATTATTACTGACCTTATGATGGGCGGTCCTGGTAATGCTGATGATGCAGAAGAACTTACAGATCTTCATCTCAGCGCAATAGGTGAGGCTATGAATCAGATGATGGGTTCAGCAGCAACATCACTTTCATCAATGTTTAACAGAAAAATAGATATAAGTCCTCCAATAGCTAACATAGTAGAGACATATAACGAAATGGATGAATCTCTTCCACCATTCCTTGCAGAACCATTTGTTATGGTTGCATTTAAAATGCAGATAGGTGATCTCATAGATAGTGAGATAATGCAGTTATATCCTATTGATTTTGCAAGAGAACTGTTACATATGTTCTCACTTGATCCAACAATGGGTGGACAGATGAATACAGACGACAGTAAGGATACAGCATCTGCAGGAAGTGCTCCAGCACAGGATGCATCTGCGGCTGGTACACAGGCACAACAGCCACAGCAGCAATCAACAGCACAGCAGCAGCCACAACAGCCTGTTGGCGATATGTCACAGCAGCCTAATATGCAGGGGATGTCTCCACAGGGCATGGGAATGCAACAGGGTATGCCACAGCAGGGCATGGGAATGCCATATGGTTATGGTATGCCTCCACAGGGCTATGGAATGCCATATGGTTATGGTATGCCACCACAGCAGCCGGCTCAGGATGTTAATGTAGCACCAGCTGCGTTCCAGCCATTTTCAGCAGATGTAAACCCACTTACACAAAAAGAAAATATCGATCTGATTATGGATGTTCCTCTTCAGGTTACAGTTGAACTTGGAAGAGTATCAAAGTCAATTAAGGAAATTCTTGAATTTGCACCAGGTACAATTGTTGAACTTAACAAGATAGCTGGAGAAGCGGTTGATGTACTTGTTAATGGCAAGTATGTTGCAAAGGGTGAAGTTGTTGTTATTGAGGAAAACTTTGGTGTAAGAATAACAGAAATCATAAAGTAATTTATTTATCTTTTTTTAATAAATAGATATATGAAAATTATATTTTATGATGTATAATAATAAAGATTTATTTAGTGAATAATTTATATTTTAGTTAAGATAGGAGAATCAATCATATGGCTAAGAATATTTTAATTTGTGATGATGCAGCATTTATGAGAATGATGATTAAGGATATCCTCACAAAGAATGGTTACAATATCGCAGGTGAAGCGGAAAACGGTGCTAAAGCCGTTGAAAAGTATAATGAATTAAAGCCAGACCTGGTGCTTATGGATATTACTATGCCAGAGATGGACGGAATTCAGGCACTTAAGAAGATAAAAGAAACAGATCCTAACGCATCTGTTATTATGTGTTCAGCTATGGGTCAGCAGGCTATGGTTATTGAATCAATACAGTCTGGAGCTAAAGATTTCATAGTTAAACCATTCCAGGCTGACAGAGTTATTGAAGCAGTACAGAAAGTTGTAGGCTGATGATCAGTGCATCAATGAACAGCAGGATTGAGGCTTTTGCACAACTCTTTACCTTATTAATTATATTCATTATTGTACTTGCACTTACATATTATGTGACCAGATTTGTCGGCAATTATCAGAAGAATAAGATGTCTGGCAGCAATATTAATATATTGGAAACAATGCGTATATCTAATAGTAAGTATATACAGATAGTAAAGATAGGAAGTAAAGTGTTTGCAATTGCAGTAGCTAAAGATACAGTTACGTATTTATGTGAACTCAACGAGGATGAACTGATATATAATCAGGCTTCGTCTGGTAAGCTGCATGTTAACAGTGATGGGTTTAAGGATATATTAGAAAAATTCAAAAAGGATAAGCCAGATAATTAGGCGGATATATGATATGTTACATTTAATTAGGAAACATAAGAAAACTTTAGCTAAGGTATGTGTTGCAGCTAGTACAGTTATGGGTATTATATTTGCAATATCAGCTAAGGTTCTGGCGGCAGATGGAGATAATAATCTTATAAGTATAGGCATATCATCAGGTGATGGAAGCGATATGGCAGGTGTTTTACAGATGCTTATAGTTCTTACTGTTATTTCACTTGCTCCATCTATTCTGATTATGTTAACTTCTTTTACGAGAATAGTTATAGTTCTTCATTTTACAAGAGCTGCTATTGGTACCCAGACTATTCCGCCTAATCAGGTTATTATTGGGTTGTCATTGTTTCTTACGGTGTTTGTTATGACACCTACATTTACAGAGGTATATAATAATGCAATAGTTCCGCTATCGAATAATGAGATGACAGCTCAGGAAGCTTTTGATGAGGGAATTAAGCCTTTACGGACTTTTATGCTTAAACAGACATCAACAAAGGATCTTGATACTTTCCTTAAAATCGCAGGATATGAGGAAGGTTCAGTTAAATCTGAGGATGATATAACATTGAGGGTTCTTATACCATCTTTTATAATAAGTGAATTAAGAATTGCATTTATTATTGGATTTTTGATATATTTACCATTTATAGTTATAGATATGGTTGTTTCTTCAACACTTATGTCTATGGGTATGATGATGCTTCCACCAACTACTATTTCAGCGCCGTTTAAAATACTGCTGTTTGTTATGGCAGATGGATGGAATCTTATAATAGGTAATCTGATGTTAACTTTTAAGTAGTTGAATAAGATATGAATTATGTAATAAGCATAGCATATCAGGCTTTATGGCTTGTATATGTATATGCATAGTAAGATGGAGATATATATATGGATTCTGGTACAGTTATTAACATAGCAAGACAGACAATATGGGTTATTGTAGAAACAGCAATACCAGTGTTGCTCATATCAATGATTGTTGGTCTTGTGATAAGTTTGTTTCAGACACTTACATCTATTCAGGAGCAGACACTTACATTCGTACCTAAACTTTTAGCTATTCTGATTACTATTTTAGTTTTGGGTTCATGGATGCTGAATCAGATTACAGGATTTATGAATAATTTATGGAATTTTTCCCAGTTTATTTAATTAAATTTAATTAAAGGATTAAGTTATAATGATTAATTACGAAGTCGCACTTGGACAATTTGAGCTATTTGTTTTGATACTTATTCGATTAGCTTCATTTGTCTTTGCTGCGCCTTTTTTTAATACGGCAAATGTACCTAATAGATTTAAGATTGGATTTTCGTTAGCATTAAGCGTTATAGTATATTCAATTCATCCGGACATGAGTGTACAGTATGATAACATGATAGAATTTTGCATAATAGTTGTACAGGAAGTTATAGTTGGTGTTTTATTAGGAGCTGTGTCGTCATTTGCCGTACAGATAATACAGTTTTCCGGTAAAATGATAGATATGGATATAGGTTTGTCCATGGCACAGTTATATGATCCGACAACACGTATGCAGGTTGGTATTATGGGTAACTTCTATTATTACATGCTTATGCTTCTTCTTATAATATCAGGTATGCACAGATTTTTAATAGAAGCCATAGTGGAAACTTATAATGTTATACCAATTGGTGGTGTTAAGTTTGGAGCTGGTCTGTATACAACTATTATTCAGTTTATGTCAGACTATTTTGTTATAGGTTTCAGAATAGCACTTCCAGTTTTTGCAACTATGCTGCTTCTGAATTGTATTCTTGCCATACTTGCAAGGATAGCACCACAGATGAATATGTTTGTTGTTGGTATGCAGCTTAAGATATTTGTTGGTATATTTGTTATATTTTTTACAATAAGTATGCTTCCAGCTGTTTCTAATTTTATATTTGAAGAAATTAAAGATGTGTTTTCGTTGCTTGTAAGAGGTATGAGTTGATATGAGTGATAAAGCATTGTTGTTTGAGATAAATCTTCAGTTCTTCGCCAAAGATGGACCTGGAGGCGAAAAGACAGAGCCGGCAACCAGTAAGAAACTTAATGATATCCGTAAGGAAGGTCAGGTTGCTAAAAGTAAGGAAATCATAACTGCTGTTTCACTTATGTCGCTTTTTATTATACTTAAAGTATATTTATCAAGCCTTGGAACAGGACTTATTAATGTTTATAAGGATATATATAATTCTATGTCAAGAGTTGTTGAGGAGAGTCCTAATGGACTTCCAGTTAAAACCGTTATGGCGGTAACACAGCAGGTTATACTTGATATAATAAAGCTAGTCATACCGATATTGCTGGTAGCGGTTGTTATAGCGGTTCTTGGCAATATGCTTCAACAGAAGTGGATGATAACATCTAAGCCATTACAGCCTAAACTTAGTAAAATAAGTCCATTGAGTGGCTTTAAAAGGATGTTTTCTGTAAGACAGCTTGTAGAGCTTCTTAAGTCAATAGCTATGATTTCTATTATAATGATAGTGGTGTATACTACTATCAAAAGCAAGATGAATGTTTTGCTTACGTTTTATGATATAGGACTTAATACAGCATTATCTACAGTTGGAAATATCATTATAGACCTTGGTATTAAAATCAGTGCCGTGTTTCTGATTGTTGGATTTGTTGATCTTATATATCAGAGACGTAAGTTCAAGAATGATAACATGATGACAAAGCAGGAAGTTAAAGATGAATTCAAGAATTCTGAAGGTGATCCTCAGGTAAAGGGACAGATAAGAAGAAGGATGCAGGAAGTATCAAGAAGAAGAATGATGCAGCAGCTTCCCGAAGCAGATGTTGTTATAACTAACCCTACACATTTTGCTGTGGCATTAAAGTATGAACCTAATGAGGGAAAAGCTCCTGTTGTAATTGCAAAGGGTGCAGATTATCTTGCTTTCCAGATCAAGGATAAGGCTAAAGAATATAATATAGCAATAGTTGAGAATAAGCCACTTGCCAGGATATTATATCATAATATAGACATTGGCATGGAAATACCTCCGGAGCTTTATCAGGCGGTTGCTGAAATTCTTGCTACAGTTATGAGAACAAATAATAGATTATAATAAAATAATGTGATATAATTAGTCAGTAAATGTCAAATAAAGTAGAATAATTGGCATTATATATTTTATAGTTAAGGATAAACATTTATGAGATATTATTGCGTCAGGGAGGAGAAATAAGGTGAAGTTAAAGAAAAATGACTTATTTATGGGCATATATATACTTTCAGCTGTTTTATTCTTCATTATTTCGATTCCTTCATGGTTACTTGATATATTACTTGCATTCAATATTATGATTGCACTTATTATATTGTTTAATTCGTTATATGCGAAAGAAGTACTTGATATGGCAGCGTTTCCAACAATGCTGTTGTTTACAACCATATTCAGGATATCTCTTAACGTTTCATCAACAAAGATGATTCTAAGAGATGGTTATGCCGGACATGTAGTTGCAACCTTTGGACAGTTTGTAGGTGGTGGCAACCTTGTTATTGGTACTATTATTTTCATAGTACTTGTTATTGTACAGTTTATAGTTATCAATAAAGGTTCTGAAAGAGTATCAGAAGTTACAGCAAGATTCACACTGGATGCTATGGCTGGTAAACAGATGGCTATTGATTCTGACCTTAATACAGGAGCCATAACAGATAAGGAAGCAGCAGAAAGAAGAAAAAAATTACAACAGGAAAACAGCTTCTTTGGTTCTATGGATGGTGCTACTAAGTATGTTAAGGGAGATGCTACAGCAGGTCTTATCATAACTGCTATTAACCTTGTAGGTGGTATCATTATGGGTATGCTATACAGGGGACAGTCTATAAACGATGCATTGTCTACTTATGCCATACTTACAATAGGTGATGGTCTGTGTTCACAGATTCCATCATTGCTTATATCTTTGTCAACAGGTATTCTGGTTACTAAGGCATCTAGTGAGGGTGAACTTGGTGACGAGATGGTAGGACAGCTGTTCTCTATAGACAGGGTTCTTATTATGGTTGGCGCAGCACTTACATTTTTAGGTATATTAACACCATTGCCTATATACATATTTGTACCACTCGGAGTATTACTTATCATATATGGCAGAAAGCTTAAGGATAAGACAGGAGAGACCACTATTGAAGAGATGGCAGAGGCAGAAGAAACGGAGGCCCAGGAGATAAGAAAACCAGAGAATGTTGTTTCGCTGCTTAATGTTGATCCTATAGAGCTTGAGTTTGGTTATGGTATTATTCCACTTGCCGATGTTAATCAGGGTGGTGACCTTCTTGACCGAGTAGTTATGATTAGACGACAGATTGCTCTTGAACTTGGTGCGGTTGTACCTATTATACGTCTGAGAGATAACATACAGCTTAATCCTAACCAGTATGTTATTAAGATAAAGGGCATACAGGTCAGCGAGGGAGAGATATTATTTGACCATTACATGGCTATGAATCCAGGTTATGTCGAAGAAGAGATTACAGGTATTCCTACATTTGAACCATCTTTCCATCTTCCAGCTATCTGGATAACTGAAAGCCAGAGAGAAAGAGCAGAGTCGTTAGGATATACAGTTGTAGATCCTCCTTCAATAATAGCGACACATCTTACAGAGGTTATAAGACAGCATATTGCAGAACTTCTTACAAGACAGGATGTGCAGAATCTTATCAATAATATTAAAGACAATAACTCAGCACTTATTGAAGAACTTGTACCTAAGCTGTTAGGAATAGGTGAAATCCAGAAAGTATTACAGAATCTTCTTGAAGAAGGTATTTCCATAAGAGATCTTGTTACTATATTTGAAACGCTTGCTGACCATGCAGCTGTAACAAGAGATACAGATATACTTACAGAGTATGTAAGACAGAGCTTAAAGAGAGCTATTTCTGGTAAGTATTTCCCACCTAATGAAGTTACTAATGTTATTACACTTGATCCTAAGGTTGAACAGGAGATTATGGGAGCAGTAAAGAATACAGAACAGGGCTCTTATCTTTCACTTGATCCTGCGCGTACAAAGGCAATTATGGATTCACTTGGTGAAGAGTTAAAGAAGCTTGAGGATATGGGAAAGAATCCTATAGTTATAACTTCTCCAATAGTCAGATTGTATTTTAAAAAGCTTGCATCTGATTATTACAAGGATATCATTGTTATTTCATATAATGAAGTGGAATCCAATGTTGAATTACAATCAGTAGGGATGGTGACAGCGTAATGATAGTTAAGAAGTTTCAGGCACCAACAGAGATGGAGGCCATAGTAAAGGCAAGGGAAGAACTTGGAAGTACAGCAGTGGTACTTAATATTAAGACAATAAAGCAAAGAGGACTTGCTAAACTGTTTAAAAAAGATGTGGTTGAGGTTACTGCAGCACTTGAAGAAAAAGATATAGTAGATGGGATTAATAAGAATAAACCGGCGTTTGAAAACAACAATATACAGCAGGCACCAGCACATATGATTAACCAGAGCATGGTTTCAGATGGAAAGAGAACATCTATTAATCTTGTCGCTGATGATGAAACACCAGTTGCATCAGCTTCAGCAATAGAAAGAAAGTTAGATAGCCTGCATGATCTTTTGCAGAACCAGGGAAATACTGCTGCGGCAGATTATTCCATGACACAGCCAGAGCCTATGGCATCTGCATCAGCATATAACAGAAGAATGTCTGATATCAGAGAAGATATATCAGGAGTAACCGGAGAAAAACAGCAGGTTAAAGAAAGAGAAAGTGCTAACTATAAGTCGCTTCAGCTTATATACAACAAACTTATTGATAATGAAGTTGATAGCAGATTCGCAGATGAAATAATAGGTGAGATAGAGAATTCACTTAAGAAGGAATCTAACCTTGACAGTATATTATCATCGGTATATCAGAAGATTATATTAAAGCTTGGAAAACCTAAGACTATAACGCTTAAAGAAAAGACAAAGGTTGTATTCTTCATAGGACCTACAGGGGTAGGTAAGACTACAACTATTGCAAAGATAGCATCAAGCTTTAAGATTGAGAAGGATGCAAAGGTTGCATTCATAACTGCAGATACATATAGAATAGCAGCAGTTGAGCAGCTTAATACATACGCTTCTATTATAGATTGTCCTGTGAGCGTTGTATATTCTGTAGAAGACATGAATAAGAGTCTTTCAGAATATAAAGACTATGACCTTATACTTGTAGATACGGCAGGAAGATCACATAAGGCACAGAATCAGATGGATGAACTAAAAAGCTTTATAGAAGAAGTGGCGCAAAGAGAAGATGAGTTCGATTTTGAATGCTATCTTACATTAAGTCTTACTACGAAATACAAAGACCTTAAAAGTATTGCAGATAAGTATGATGATGTTGACTGGGCAGTTATATTTACAAAGCTTGATGAGACGTGTTCACTCGGAAATATACTGAATGTGCGTATGCTGACAGACAGACCATTATCTTATACGACCTCAGGACAGAATGTACCTGATGATATAGAAGTTATTAATGAGCAGGCAGTTGCCAGACAGTTGCTTGGAGGTGGCGAATGATGATGGATCAGGCTGAGAATCTGCGCAATATGATTAGAAAGCAGAATCAGAATAATATAAAAAATGCACGCGTTATAGCTGTTACAAGCGGCAAGGGTGGTGTTGGAAAGTCCAATCTGTCAGTGAATCTTGCACTTGAGTTCACAAGAATGGGAAAGAAAGTTATCATTCTTGATGCAGACTTTGGTCTTGCTAACGTGGAAGTTATGTTTGGCGTTATTCCTGAATACAATCTTAGCGATCTTATGTTTAAGGGAAAAGAAATAAAAGATATAGTTACTGAAGGTCCGGAAGGGGTAGGCTTTATATCTGGTGGATCTGGAATAGCTAATCTGGTTAATCTTGACCAGGAACAGATTAAAAGACTGGTTGGCAAGATGACAGACCTTGAGGAACTTGCCGACATAATAATTATAGATACAGGAGCTGGAATATCTCCAAGTGTAATGGAATTCCTGCTTGCAAGTCCAGAGACTATTATAGTAACAACGCCAGAGCCTACATCAGTAACTGATTCATATGCGCTTCTTAAAGCACTTAGTATGAATGATGGATATAATAAGGAAGAATGTAATATCAAGATGGTTGCTAACAGAGTTGAATCAGAAAATGAAGGCCGTAATTTGTATGAAAAGCTAAATGCGGTTGTATCTAAGTTTCTTGGAATAAAGCTTGATTACCTTGGAAGCATACCACAGGATTCAAGTGTAAGAAAGGCTGTTATGAAGCAGAAACCTGTAACAATCGTATATCCGTCAAGCTCGGCGGCAAAACATTTTAAGAATATCGCAGTCACACTTCTTGGTGATGAAGTGGCAGTACCAGCACACAGAATGGGAATAAGAAGTTATTTTAAGAATGTATTTGCAAGAAAAATGTAGAATAATTGTATTCGTAAGATAAATCTTAATAGTGTAGGAGGACAGGTTATGTATGAACCACTAAAGTTGGGAAACAGGGTGGAAATGGTGTTCAAAAGTAAGTTTAAGAGTGAGAATGACACTGTAGAGTACGCAAGCCAGATACTTGATTTTGCTGATGATGGAATTATATGTGCAATGCCTATATATGAAGGACACATAGTCCCTTTACAGGAAGGAAAGAGGTTTGAAGGTTATTTTTATTCTGATAATAAAATATACAATGCCAGATGCTCTGTTGTATCCAGAGGCAAAGAAGAAAAATTACATATTGTTAAAATAAGTCTGGATTCTGCACTTATAAGAATACAGAGAAGAGAATATTTCAGACTTAGCTGTATAATGCCTGCAACAATAAGAACAGCTTCAGATATTAAAGAAGGACTGGACGAGATACAGGATCTTATATTGAATGAAGACTATTATAAGTGTACAATTGTAGATATAAGTGGCGGAGGAATAAGAGCACTTTCCAAAAGACAGTTTGAAAAGGAGGCAATTGTTTTCTTTAAATTCACATTGAAGTTTAACAATGCTGATAAGGAGATAAATATTCAGGGAAAGGTTATAGACTCTTTCAGAAATTCCAATGATGAATCTATGTTTGACAGCAGATTCCAGTTTGTGGATGTAAGTCAGACAGACAGAGATGAAATTGTAAAATATGTGTTTGAGCAACAAAGAAATATATTAAAAAAGGAGTTGGGCTATAATGGCTAAAAAAATCCTGATTATAGATGACTCTGCACTCATGAGAAGAGTTATATCTGATATAATCAATGAAAGCGATGAATATGAAGTTGCAGCTATTGCAAAAGATGGACTTGAAGGCCTTGATATGATAGTGTCTCATCCATATGAGTACAGTGCTATTATTCTTGATATTAATATGCCTAAGCTTAATGGAATAGAACTATTAAAAGTGTTACAGAAAGACCATATAGAACAGACTGTAATTGTTGTCAGTACTGTTGCCAAGGAAGGTGCAAAGGAAACTATACAGGCACTTGAATATGGAGCATTTGATTTCGTAACAAAGCCAGAGAATTATCTTGAAACCAAGAGTGTTGACTTTAAGAACAGAATATTTGAAATGCTTAATGTTGCGACTAATACAAGGGCTTCATTAAGAAGAACTTCAATGAGAACTGGTGCTATTTCAAGGTCTAGAAGTACAGATACGGGATCTTTCAGAAGAACTTTAGATAGTAATGTACAGGCTACGTCTTCATTAAGAAGAACTTCCGATAACAGGAAAAACGAAGAGAGTTCATCAAGATTATTGACACGTCCTGCATCAACGGCCGCTACAGTAAACGCTGTCAAGGTTGATGGCACAAAATATACAAGAATAAAGTCAGGACGAAACAAACTCGTTGCACTTGCGTGTTCTACTGGTGGACCTAAGTCTTTACAGCAGGTTATACCTATGCTTCCAGGTAATCTTGATGCAGGTATAGTACTTGTCCAGCATATGCCTGCTGGATTTACAGCATCGTTAGCAGCCAGACTTAATGAGATGAGTGAGGTTAACGTTAAAGAAGCTGCAGAAGGTGATGTTATCAAAAAAGGGTGGGTGTATATAGCACCAGGTGGGAAGCATATAAGAGTTAAGAAAAGAGGCTCTGATTATGTTATGGCGCTTAGTGATGAGCCACCAATAGATGGTCTTAGACCATGTGCTAATATTATGTATGAATCGCTTACGGAATGCAATTATGACGAGATTACCTGTGTTGTACTTACAGGTATGGGTGCGGATGGTACTAATGGTATCAAAGCACTTAACAGGTGTCATAAAAACATATATGTCATATCACAGGATGAAGAAACCAGTGTGGTATATGGTATGCCAAAGGCTATAGCGAATGCAGGACTTGTCAATGAAGTTGTGCCACTTAACCGCGTAGCAGAAGCAATAACTAAAAATGTAGGTGTATCTTAGTGTTATATAGATCATTATAAGAATTACGTATTACCAGAAAGTGGATTTTAACAGTGGTTATATATTTACACTTAAGGTTTGTGTCTATGCGCACTTGACACAGATTTTACATACGCAATGTAAGCAATGCAACATAAGCGTGCGCAGAAATGAGGATTAATATGGATGTAAGCCAGTATTTAGAGATTTTTATTGATGAATCAAATGAACATTTACAGTCATTAAGTGATCAGTTGATGATACTTGAGAAGGAACCTGAAAATAGCGATACTATTAACGAAATATTCAGGGCTGCCCATTCATTAAAGGGTATGGCCGGTACAATGGGATATAAGAGAATGCAGAATCTTACCCATGATATGGAAAATGTATTTTCAGAGGTTCGTAACGGCAATATCAAAGTAACTTCTGATATGTGTGATGTCTTATTCCAGTGTCTTGATGCACTTGAAGGATATGTTACTAATATCCAGAACACACAGGATGAGGGTACTGAAGACAATGAACCTATCATCAAAGCACTTAATTCATTTATAGGCGGCAACAATGATGACAATAAGCAGGCAGAAACAAAAGCACCAGCAGCAGACAGCACAGCTTCCACAGAGGGAGCTTCAGAACTTACATTTGCTGATTTCGAGATGAATGCAGTTAACGAAGCATTAAAGAAAGGTCTTGGTGTATATGAGATAGCTGTTACAGTTGATGAGAATTGTATATTAAAGGCTGCAAGAGCATTTCTTGTGTTCAAGAATCTTGAAGGACATTGTGATGTTATCAAGTCAGAACCATCTACACAGGATATTGAAGATGAGAAGTTTGACAAAGAGTTTACAATAGTAGTTGTATCAAAGGAAAGCATGGAAGATATAACTAATATAGTTAAGAATGTATCAGAGATAAAGTCTGCAGAAGCTAAGGCTATAACTGTTCCATTCCCTGAAAATGCAGAGGCAGATGGCAAGGAAGAGACAAAAGAGGAAACAGCAGCAACAGAAACAAAGGCCGCACCTAAAGAAGTAAAGAAAGAAGAACCTAAGAAAGCAGCTTCATCTATGCTTTCACAGGCAAAGAAGGCAGCAGCAGCTAACAGCAAGGCTGTAAGCCATACTGTAAGAGTTGATATAGATAAGCTTGATGTTCTTATGAATCTCGTAAGTGAGCTTATCATTGCCAAGAATGGTCTTGTTTCAGCCAGCATAGCTGATGAGGGAGAAACAACATCTAACAATCAGAAGTTTACAGAACAGATAGAATATCTTGAAAGAGTTACAACTAATCTTCATGAATCAGTTATGAAGGTACGTATGATGCCTATCGAAGGTGTTATAAGCAAGTTCCCTCGTATGATAAGAGACTTAAACAAGAAGCTTAACAAGAAGATGGAATTGTATATAACAGGTGAGGAAACAGAGCTTGATAGAACTGTACTTGATGAGATTGGTGATCCAATCATGCACCTTTTAAGAAACTCAGCTGACCACGGACTTGAAAGTGCTGAGGTCAGAGCAGAGAGAGGCAAGCCAGAGGTAGGTTCTATTTATCTTAACGCATTCCAGGAAGGTAACAATGTTGTTATTGAAGTTTCCGATGATGGTAATGGTATAGATGTAGAAAAGGTTAAGTCTAAAGCTGTTGAAAAGGGAACACTTACACAGGAACAGGCTGATGCTTTAACAGAAAAAGAAGCTATTGATCTTTTATTTAAGCCAAGCTTCTCAACATCTGACAAGATTACAGATGTATCAGGACGAGGTGTAGGACTTGATGTTGTTAAGTCTAAGATTGAAGCACTTGGTGGTGATGTAGAAGTTAAGACCAAGTATGGCGAAGGTAGTACTTTCAGTATAAGACTTCCACTTACACTTGCTATCATACAGGCACTCATGGTTAAACTTGGCAATGAGAAGTATGCTATTTCGTTAGGTTCAATTGAGACAATAGAAGATGTCCCAGTAAGTGATATTAAGTATGTTCATGCTAAGGAAGTTATTAATCTTAGAGGTAGCGTAATACCACTTATAAGATTAAGAGATATACTTGATGTGCCAGGTGAGGCTGAAGAGTCTGATACTATTATAGTTGTTATAGTAAGAAAGGGAGATAAGCTTGCAGGTCTTGTAGTTGACAGTCTTATCGGACAGATGGAAATCGTAATCAAGTCACTTGGTAAGTATATTAATATTAATAGAATGATAAGTGGAGCTACTATCCTTGGTGATGGTTCTGTAGCTTTGATTATCGATGCTAACACATTAGTATAGGAGGTGGCTTGTTATGGAAAATGTTAATGCAATAGAAGATAAGAATGAAGAAGTGTCTACAACAGTACAGTATATTGTTGTTAAGATAGGTAACGAACAATATGGAATCAATATTAAGTATATTGATAATATTGTGAGAAAACAGGATATTACAAGAGTTCCAAAGACACAGCATTATTATAAAGGTGTTATTAACTTAAGAGGTGAGATAATACCAGTAATGAGTGTAAGATTAAAGCTTGGTCTTGAGGATGATGAATATACGGATAAAACAAGATACATTATTGTTAAAGTTGAAGGTGCAACAATAGGTATCATAGTTGACCAGGTAAGAGAAGTAGTTACATTAAACAGTGAGGACACTGAGAAAGTTAACCGCTCAGCCGGAGATGATGTAGCTAACAGTTACATAAGCGGAATCGGCAAGCATGATGGTGAACTTATATCTTTACTTGATATTGTCAGCCTGATTGTAGAAAATGATTAATTATGATATAGTGTAGTGCAAAGAGTACATTATATATATGGTACATTGATTATTCTGATAGCTGCTGTTTAGGCAGAATATATAAACAGCAGCTGTTTTGTTATATTCAATAAGATTGCACAGAATTGAGGTTGTTATGTCAAAAGTAAGTTTAGATAAGCTTGATGATGTACAGTTTGATGTTTTAAAGGAAATTGGAAACATAGGTGCTGGTAACGCTACAACAGCGTTATCAACGATGCTAAATGTCAAGATGGATATGTCGGTTCCTAAAGTGGCATTGATACCATTTAATGAGATATCTTCAATTATCGGCAGCGAAGATCAGACTGTAGTAGGTATTCTGTTAGGACTTGAGGGTGATATTGATGGAATGATGATGTTCATATTTGACACACGTTCAGCTCATCACCTTGTTAATTCTCTTATGTTTAATAATGATGCAGAAGTTGATGAAAATGCAGATTTCACAGAGATGGAGATGTCAGCATTGAATGAAATAGGTAATATAGCATCAGGCTCATATCTTACAGCTATTTCTTCATTAACTAACATGAATATAATTGCAAGTGTTCCACAGATGACTGTAGATATGGTCGGAGCGCTGCTTAGTGTGCCTGCATCAGAATTTGGTAAATATGGTGATAAATTATTATTAATTCAGACACAGTTTGGTGAATTGGATTTTGTTAAAGGATATTTTCTTCTTATTCCAGAGCTTGAATCGTATGATAAGATTCTTAGTTCATTAGGAGTTCTTAGCTGATAATATTCTTGGGATGAGAGTTTGGTTATGAATTTAGATGAGATGATTAAAGTTGGAATGGCAGATCTTAAAACATGTAAGTCGCCAGAAGTATTAACAACACTTGGATTAGGTTCATGCGTAGGTGTGGCATTGTATGATCCAGTGAGTAAGATAAGTGGTCTGTTACACTGTATGTTACCAGATAGTACACAGTTTAAAAATAACACAAACACAGCAAAGTATGCGGATAGCGGAATAGATGAACTTATATCACAGATGGTTAAGCTTGGTGCAAACCGTTCAAGGCTCGTTGCCAAGATTGCTGGTGGAGCACAGATGTTTGCTATGAAGACCAACAATGATACATTAAGAGTTGGTGAACGTAACGTTGAAGCTGTAAAGAAAAAACTGGCAAAGCTTAATATAAGGCTTCTATCAGAAGATTGTGGACTTAATTATGGTAGGACAGTAGAATTCTATTCAGAAACTGGTGATTACGTTATAAAATCGGTAGGAAAACCTAGAAAAGTTATATAAGCATTGTGTGAGGATGTCATATGAAAAGATTTAGAAATGTATCTGCAATTGTATCATTATCAGCCGGTTTTATAACAGCGGTCGTTATGCTTATCAATAAATATGAATTACTGACATTCATAAAAATACTTGTGCTTGTAATGGCTGCGTTCTATATTGTCAGCAGGATTATATGTTTTGTATGTGACAGATATATAGCAAAAGAAGAAGCAAAAGCAGAAGAAGAACGACTTGAAAAAGAAAAAGAAGAAGTTGAAGCAAGGATAGCTGAGTCAGAAAAGAAGAATTCAGAAGATTCCAAGGAAGCGGTATAAATAACAATATGATCGTTACGGGGGCATTCTTTTATGGATGAAATGGGAAGAAACAAGCTATGGGAAAAGTACATGGCAAGTCATAGTAGTGAAATCAGGGAACAACTTATTGAAGAATATGCTCAGCTTGTTAAGCTGGTAGCTGGCAGGATGAATATGTATCTTGGATACAATGTTGAGTATGATGATCTTGTTGGATACGGAGTGTTTGGACTGATTGATGCTATAGATAAGTTTGATTTCGGTAAGAATGTCAAGTTTGAGACATATGCGAGTCTGAGGATAAGAGGAGCAATCCTTGATCAGATAAGGAAAATGGATTGGATACCAAGGTCACTCAGACAAAAACAAAAGAAAATAGATATGGCTATGGCTAAGCTTGAATCTGAAACGGGAAAAGTTGTTACGGATGAGGAGCTGGCAAGGGAATTAGGAATATCCATAGAAGAGTTAAGCGAATGGCAGGGACAGATGAAATCATCGAACCTTATTTCGCTTGATGAATATACAGAAGCTGGAAGTGAAGTTAAGATGGAGAATGTAGGTAATTCACATTTTGACCAGCCAGAAACTGTTGTTGAAAAAGAGGAAACAAAGAAAAAATTAATAGAGGCAATAGACACACTTACCGAAAAGGAAAGAAGTGTGATAGTGTTGTATTATTATGAGGATATGACACTTAAAGAAATAAGTATGACACTTGAAGTGTCAGAATCAAGAGTTTCACAGTTACATACGAAGGCTCTTAACAAGATGAAAAAAATTATGGGTGATTACATGTTTCCGGTTTAATGTACTGGAAGAGAAAGTGGGTTGCAGATGATTGAAGAATGTATGTCGGGGTATTTTCAATTTTCTTCTAAGGAAGACGGACTGTATATAACAGTTTACCCACCAAAACAGGGGGTTAAGACAGCATCAATAGATGATGTAATGTACTATGTAGATAAAAAGAAAATTGAATGTGATAGTGTTAAGCTGATGGAAGCAGTTAAAGCGGGGGCTTTAGCAGAAACAACACTTAAGGTTTCAGATGAAACGCAGTTGGCGTATGGTGAATTCGGTGACTACAGAATAAGCTATGATGGTATGAAGGTCGAGGCAAGCTTTTATCCACCATTTACAGGTGGTGCGAAACTTGATAAGAATGAGATAATACAGGATCTTAAACATATAGGTGTAACATATGGTATAGATGAGAGTGTTATTGATACATTTATACACGAAAGACAATATGGTAAATCATATATTGTAGCTGTTGGAAAAGCGCCAAGAGAAGGTAAAGATGGATATATAGAATATAAGTTTAATCAGGATCTTAAGCCAAGACCTAAAATGAATGATGATGGTACAGTCGATTTCCATTCGCTTGAGAATGTTAACCATGTTAAAGCTGGAGATGTTGTGGCGGTACTTCATCCAGAAGATGCAGGAGAAGCAGGAATTGATGTGTCTGGCAGGAAGGTTAATCCTGATAAAGTTAAGCATATAGTATTCAGGTTTGGACGGGACCTTGTTATATCAGAGGATGGAAAACAGCTTATTAGCCAGGTAAATGGTCATGTCATACTGGAAAACGATAAGATTTTCGTCTCTAATGTACTTGAACTTGTGGATATAGATAATTCAACAGGTGATATTGAGTATAATGGGGATGTTATGATTAAGGGAAATATACTTGCCGGTTTTTCTGTCAAAGCCAAAGGTGATATTGTTGTACAAGGTATCGTTGAGGGCGCAACTGTCATTGCTGGTGGTAATGTCACATTGAACAGAGGCGTTCAAGGTATGAACAAGGCAGTTATAAAGTCAGGCGGCAATATAGTTTCAAAGTTTATTGAAAGTGCGAGCCTTGTTGAGGCAGATGGCGATATAGAAGCAGATTCTATATTACATTCGCGTGTTGTTGCAAAGGGTTCAATCAATGCTACTGGTAAGAAAGGGCTTATAATAGGTGGTGATGTTAAAGCAACATCAGTTATACAGGCCAAAACTATCGGTAACGAGATGGGAACAGCAACGATAGTAGGAGTTGGAGTTAACCCTGCCATGAAAAAAAGAATGGACGAGTTAAGAAAAAATCTTAGCGTAAAAGGCAACAATAAGATACAGCTCACACAGCTGATGACTGCGTTAAGAAAAAAACAGGATATTGAAGGTACCTTAGATAAAGAAAAACAGGAAATGTTATCAAAGACGATGCGTAACCTTCTTGTACTTGACCAGGAGCTTAATGCCGATAAGAAAGAGTTTGAGCAGTTAAGGGCAAGTATAGGTGAGGAAAAGAATGCATGCATTAAAGTCTCTAATGTTGCATACGTTGGTACAAAGCTTATGTTTGGCGACATATGTATGTTCCTTAAGGAAAAGTACAACTACTGTCAGTTCAGGAAAGAAGGAGCAGATATAAAGAGTGTGCCATTATAAGCAGAAACGGAGAATTTTATGGTAATAAGACCAACAGAATTCGGTATGATCCAGCAGCAGAATACCGTATCACAGATAAGGCATGGAGAAGATGCCAGACCAATGGTTGAACAGCAGACAATAGTAGTTCAGTCACAGAAAGAGGCAAATGTCAAGTCAGAGAAAGTTAACCACAAAGATGATGCTGACAATGGCCAGAAAAAGTTTGATGCCAGGGATAAAAGTGAAAATGAGTATTATTCAGAGCATAAAGATGGTAGAAACAGAACTGCTGATGGAAAGGTGATTATAAAAGGACAGGAATATCAGGATATTGATTTTGATGTCAAAATCTAATATATGCGGAGGAAATAATGGGAACAGTAGAAATAGTGCTTTTAGTAATAGGAATAATATGCGTTATTATTGGTATTATATTAGGAATAACAGATAATGACAATAATAAAGATACAGCTTCTTCTGTTTCTGATTATGATGCGGCAAGCCAGGTCAGCCAGGTATCGCAGACTATTGACAGCATAATAGAACAAAAGATGCAAGATATAGAAGATAAGACTGAGGCAAGACTTGACAAGATATCCAATACCAAAATTCTTGAGATGAATGAATATGCAGATGGTGTGCTTAAAGAAATAAATCGTAACCATAATGAAGTTATGTTTATGTATGATATGCTTAACGAAAAAGACAAAGAAATTAAGACAACAGTTAAGGATGTCAATGCAACCAGGATGAATAAATCATCTTATTCATATGCAGATAGAAAAATGCAGGATAATGGAAAGCAATATAAAAAGAATATAGTAAAAACTGATATTAATGATTTTGTTCTTGATGATACATTATCACGAAATGAAAAAATCGCAAAGCTTTATGAGAATGGTTACAGTGATGTTGAGATTGCTAAAAGACTTAAAATAGGAGTTGGAGAGGTAAGACTTATTATTAATCTTAATTCGGGTAATAATTAAGTGACAGGATTAAAGTTATGAAATTAAAATATTATATGTGTGGCCTTGGAAGTGGAATAATACTGGCAGTTCTTGTTTTAACGATTGCAGGCAGGATTACATCAGCAGCTAATAACGTTAAAAGCAATACAGATACACAGGAAACAACAGGTTCTGTGATTGCATATACCACACAGGCTGCAACTAAAGATTCAGAGGCTGTTACAGCAGGTACAGCCAGCAGCAATGATAATGCTGAACAGACACAGGAATCTAATGCTGAAAGCGACATAAAGAAAAATGCAGAAGATACATCGGCATCAACTGATGACAAGACAGAAGCACAGGCTGATAAAACCAAAGAACCAGAAAGTCCAGTACAATCTGAAAAGGAAAAGGTTTCTGTACACATAGATGCAGTTACTGTATCATCAGACATAGCCAGGATGCTTGAGGATAAAGGCATAATAGATAGTGCTGATGAATTTATACAATATATGTATGACCACGGATATTCGAGGGTAATACAGGAAGGTGACTTCGAACTTACTAAAAGTGATACATATGAGAATGTAGCTAAAATATTAACCAGACAGTGAGAGGAAGGTTATATTTATGTTTCATAATATGCAAAGAAAAGATAAGATATATATAAGCATAATAGCAGGTCTGGTAGTTATAATAGCAGGTCTGCTTATTGTGTTTAATGTTACAAAAAATAAAAGATATGATAATAATGCTTCTGATAGTAATAGTAAGTCCGCATCTTACAGTACCAATGATGCGACAGATTATAATAATTCAGATGGCAAAAGTGATAATAATAAAGATGGCAATAATGAAGAAGATAAAGAAAAGTATGCCATAGCTGAATTCAACATAAGTAATACATGGGAGTCAGGAGAAAGAAAGTATGCCCAGGTGGATATTACTGTAAAAAATACATATAGCACCGGAATTGATGATTGGATTCTTACAATTCCTGTCAGTAAAGATATAAGAATAGAGCAGAACTGGAACTGTAATATTGAAAATAAGCAAGATAATGAAAGCATATCAATCACTCCTGTACAGTATAATAAGGCTATAGCTGTGGATGATAAAACACAGGGCGTAGGACTTATAGCTAGTGCGGATGATATTAAAAATATTACAGAAAATATTGCTAAGTATGAATTAACACTGGACATAAATGGCATACAAAGAACATATAAACCTGATGCATCTGGTGAAAAACAGGATGATATAAAAACAGATACAATATCAGCTGGAGACAATTATAATAATGAATCAGGTAGCAATTATAAAGATAATGCAGAAGGTAACGAAGCTGATGATGATGCAGGACATGGAAATGCAGGCAGTGAATCAATAACAGGCTATACTAAAACTGCAACAGGCAGGCTGCATGTTGATGGAACACATCTGGTCGATGAATCAGGTAACTATGTCTGGTTAAGGGGTGTTAGTACGCATGGTATAGCGTGGTATCCTCAGTATATTAATATGGATGCATTCACTACGCTAAGAGATGAATGGAATGTGAATGTAATAAGACTTGCCATGTATACAGAAGAATATGGTGGATATTGTAACGGAGGAGACAAGGAAGCATTAAAAAAGCTCATAGATAAAGGTGTAAGATATGCATCACAGCTTGGAATGTATGTAATAATAGACTGGCATATATTAAGCGATTCAAACCCTTATCAGAATAAGGATGAGGCAATCAGCTTCTTTAGTGAAATGGCAGAAAAATATGCAGGTAATGATAATGTAATATATGAAATCTGTAATGAGCCGCAGAACTCAGAGTGGAATTCTGTGATTAAACCATATGCTACAGAGGTGATCAGTTGTATAAGACAGTACGATGAGAATGCGGTTATTATAGTTGGAACAAACACATGGTCGCAGGATGTTGATGCTGTAATAGGTAATCAGATAGATGATGATAATGTGATGTATGCATTACATTTTTACGCAGGTACCCATAAGGAATGGATAAGAAATAAGCTTTTAGCGGCATTGGATGCCGGCGTACCTGTTTTTATAAGTGAATGCAGCATATGTGATGCATCAGGTAACGGTGGAATAGATTATGACTCAGCAAATGAATGGATGAATCTTATAAATAGCAGAGGGATAAGTGTAATAGCATGGAGCCTTAGCAATAAAAACGAAACTTCAGCGCTTATCAGTCCATCTTGTGATAAGACTGGCGGCTGGAATGATGAAGACCTGTCTGCCACTGGAAGATGGTTTAAAAATGCATTTAATGATGCGGGATAATTCATTAAAATGTTTTATAGTGGTTTTTTATCGTATTTGCTACAAAATGTATGAATTATATAAAACTATAAAAACTCATAAAAATCATTGGGAAAATTATAAAAAATACTTGCAAATAATTGATACTATTGGTATAATGCATTTCGTGTGAAAAAACATGCAGGTGGATTGTGTGGCTGGTGCCAGTATACGCCCTGGTTGTCATGCAAGTAAGAAACCCGCAAAAGATTATTTAACCAATGGAGGTATTAAAATGAGCGTAATTTCAATGAAGCAGTTACTTGAAGCAGGTGTTCATTTCGGACATCAGACAAGAAGATGGAACCCTAAGATGGCTGAGTACATCTACACAGAAAGAAATGGTATCCATATTATCGATTTACAGAAGTCAGTAGGAAAGGTTGATGAAGCTTATAAGGCAGTTTCAGATATTGTTGCTAATGGTGGTACAATTCTTTTCGTAGGTACTAAGAAGCAGGCTCAGGATGCAATAGCTAACGAAGCTACAAGATGTGGTATGTACTATGTTAACGAAAGATGGTTAGGAGGTATGCTCACTAACTTCAAGACAATCCAGTCAAGAATTGCAAGACTTAAAGAAATCGAAACAATGCAGGAAGATGGTACATTTGATGTTCTTCCTAAGAAGGAAGTTATAGGCTTAAAGAAAGAATTAGAAAAGCTTCAGAAGAACCTTGGTGGTATCAAGGAGATGAAGAGAATTCCTGATGCTATCTTTATCGTAGATCC
>DJDY01000130.1:2639-4013 GCA_002435585.1 Lachnospira sp. UBA5912 | reverse complement strand
AATGTGTGCTAAACAGTAATTTATATTACATGGTATGGTATTTAGCATAAATATAGTATATAATATCTGTAAATAATAAGTTATACATTCGATATATTAAAATGTATATAAGCAACAGCGGCATCAATATATATAAGATATAATCTTATAAGTAGTAGATTAATTGATATTAATATAGTGAGTATGGCCGATAATATGGATAGTATAGAGAGGAGACCATGGTATGCTAAAGGATTGGAATAAGATTGAAGTGCCAGTTAATGAAGAGCTGGAAAACAGACTTAAGGCAGCAAGGGAGAAGCTTGCCAAACAGCAGATTATGATGAAAGAGAAGAAACTTCCTGTAATAGTGCTGCTGGAAGGCTGGGGAGCTGCTGGAAAGGGAAGTGTATTAGGAAAGGTAATAAAAAATATTGACCCAAGATTTTTTAAGGTAGCGGTTATGGATGAACCAACAGAAGAAGAGAGAAGAAAGCCATTTCTTTACAGACATTTTGTTAAGATTCCAGAGGCTGGAAAGTTTGTTTTTATGGACAGTGGGTGGATGTCAGAGGTTACAGCCCAGAAGTTAAGTGGAGAATTGTCAGATGAGGAGTATAACAGGCGTGTAGAGAGTATTAAGAGGTTTGAACGTCAGTTGACTGATAATGGTTATCTTCTTCTTAAGTTCTTCTTTGATATTGACAGAAAAGAACAGAAAAAGCGCCTTGATAAGCTAAAGGAAGATAAGAATACAAAGTGGCGTGTAAGTGCATATGATAAGTGGCAGAATAAACATTATGAAGAATGTCTGGAAGTGTATGACCAGTACCTGTGTGATACTAATCATTCAAGTGCACCATGGTATCTGGTAGATGCGAAGGATAAGAAGTGGGCACAGTTACAGGTACTTGAAACAATAGTACAGGGGATTGATACTGCATTTGCCAATAGTGCATTATCTGTTCCTTTATTGCAGAACGCATTTCCACTTAAGCCTATTTCGAGACTTTCAGAAATAAACCTTGATAAAAGTCTTTCTGATGAAGAATATGAAAGACTCCTTAGCATGTATCAGAAGAGACTTGGTGAGCTTCATAATGAATTATACAAGAAGAAGGTTCCTGTTATCATAGCTTATGAAGGCTGGGATGCAGCCGGAAAAGGCGGCAATATAAGAAGAATAACAGAGGCACTTGACCCAAGAGGATATGAGGTTCATCCTATAGCAAGTCCGGAACCACATGAGAAGGCAAGACATTATCTGTGGAGATTCTGGAACAGGCTTCCTAAAACAGGACATATAGCTATATTTGACAGAACGTGGTATGGAAGAGTTATGGTAGAAAGGCTGGAAGGATTCTGTAGTACGAATGACTGGCAGAGAGCATATGT
>DJDY01000130.1:0-2553 GCA_002435585.1 Lachnospira sp. UBA5912 | reverse complement strand
ACTGGGGTGCAGTCATAATTAAGTTCTGGGTTCAGATTGACAAGGATACTCAGCTTGCAAGATTCAAAGACAGAGAGAATACACCAGAGAAGCGCTGGAAGATAACAGAAGAGGACTGGCGTAACAGGGAAAAGTGGGACAGCTATGAAACGGCTGTGAATGAGATGCTTTTAAAGACTAATACAGCTTATGCACCATGGCATATATTAGAATCCAACGATAAAAAATATGCAAGGATAAAGGCATTAAAGATCGTTATCGAAGCACTTGAGGAAAAGCTTGAAAAATGACTAGTGAGGATAGTGTAAAAACAGAAGTAAGAAATACACCAGATACACCAGATTTTAAAAATAAATGTTGACACAGAATATAATATATGCTATTGTAACACTGTCAAATAAATAGAACGGATTTATCAAAGGCAAAGGCGTCATACAACTAACAAGTTGTTCGCCTTTGCTTTTTTTATTTTCGTCATTATTCGAATGCATTTGTTGACACTGCTTAAGTAACCAACTATTTATTAACACATTTTATGAAAAATGTGAAGAAAAACAATTTTTGGATACGTACTAAAAGGTACGCAGAAAGGAGACAATTATGAGATTAAAGGACACAGGTTTAACAGCACAGGATATTAAGGACAAAGTAAGTAAGTATATGATAGATACATATGAAAGATTTGACTTTATTGCTGAAACAGCCAAGGATATGTATATATATGATGAAAACAAGACACCATATCTTGACTTTTATGCAGGTATTGCGGTAAATAACGCAGGAAGCTGTAATGAGAAGGTTGTAGCTGCTGTTAAAGACCAGGTTTCAGATATAATGCATACATTTAATTATCCATATACAATACCCCAGGCATTACTTGCTGAGAAGGTATGCAAGACTATAGGCATGGATAAGATATTTTACCAGAATTCTGGTACAGAAGCTAATGAAGCCATGATTAAGATGGCACGTAAGTATGGCATCGAAAAGTATGGTCCTAACAGATATCATATTGTAACAGCAAAGGATGGTTTCCACGGCAGAACATTCGGCGCTATGTCAGCAACAGGTCAGCCGGGTAACGGATGTCAGGTAGGTTTCGGACCTATGGCATATGGTTTTTCTTATGCTCCATATAATGACCTGAAAGCATTCGAAGATGCCTGTACAGAGAACACAATAGCTATTATGATTGAACCAGTACAGGGCGAAGGTGGAGTTCATCCTGCTACTAAGGAGTTCATGACTGGTTTAAGAAAATTCTGTGATGAACATGATATGCTTCTTCTTATTGATGAGGTTCAGACAGGCTGGTGCAGAACTGGTGCTGTAATGTCTTATATGAATTATGGCATCAAGCCTGATATCGTATCTATGGCAAAGGGCCTTGGTGGTGGAATGCCAATTGGAGCTATATGTGCAACAGCAGAGGTTGCAAAGGCATTTACTCCTGGTTCACATGGTACAACATTTGGCGGACATCCAGTATCATGTGCAGCAGCTCTTGCAGAAGTTAATGAACTTCTTGACCGTGATCTTGCTGGTAATGCTAAGAAGATGGGGGATTATTTCTGTGCTAAGTTAGAAAAGCTGCCACATGTTAAGGAGGTAAGACATCAGGGATTATTAGTTGGTGTTGAATTCGATGATACAATCAGCGGAGTTGATGTAAAGCATGGATGCTTTGACAGACATCTTCTTATTACAGCAATCGGAGCACATATTATCCGTATGGTTCCACCTCTTATTGTATCTGAGGAAGATTGTGATAAGGCATATGAGATTATTAAAGAAACTGTCGAAAGCTTAAGCAAGTGATTTTGCTTGTGAATATGATTAGAACATTCCATAATGCCATAAAATGGAAAAACATTTATCAATATTTTTGTATAAAAATGACTGTTACATTATTTAATAATTATGTAGCAGTCTTTTTTATATTTTGATATCATAGATTTATGGAATTACGTATATGGGATTATTATGTTAAATTTATTGCAAAAGAAATGATTCCCAAGTATTATTTTATAGGTACGTGTTTGTAATACATGTTCCTGTTACGAAAAGTGTGCAGAAATGAGGATTAGTATGAATAAATACACAATAAGACATGCAGATATAAAAGATAAAAAAAGAATAATGCAGATATATGCATATGCAAGAAAGTTTATGGCAGAAAATGGAAATCCCAACCAGTGGAAGAATAATGAACCATCAGATAAAACAATAGATAATGACATTAAAAACCAGGAATTATATGTAATAGAAGAAAGTGGTCTTAAAGAAAATAATCACATGCAAAATGATATTTCGTATGATAATAATTTAGATGATATGTATTGTTCTGGTAAAATTCATGGAGTTTTCTTTTTCAAGATAGGAAAAGATTCAACGTATAGCGTGATAGAAGATGGCAGTTGGTTATCAGATGATAGGTATGGAACTATTCATAGAGTAGCAGGAGATGGACATATACATGGAGTACTTAACATGGCAGTACAATTCTGTGAGAAAAAGATTAAACATCTTAGAATAGATACACATAATGATAAT
>DJDY01000065.1 GCA_002435585.1 Lachnospira sp. UBA5912 | reverse complement strand
GTAAATATTGGAACAATAATTGCATTTTCTACTACTTTCATACGCTTCTCCATTTCTTAAATACTGACAACCGTTCCTCTTATAAAGTTCTAAATATAGTTCCACTGCCAATAACACAGCACACTAATGACACCAATAAAAATGGTATATATGGCATAGCCGTCCTTAACTTCATTCTTCCTCCTGCTATCAATATTCCACCAGCAATAATCATTAGAAACATAGATAACAGCACTGTCTGTATCGTTACATACATTCCTTTAAGCGCAGTTATATAAGCTATTACCATTGCATCAGCCTCACCCGTTATATGTGTTATCCTTGCGATAATATAAAGACCTGCTCCTATAATAACTGCTGGAATATAATAATCTCTAACCAATAAATGTAGTTCTAATTCTCTGCCAGCAATAACACCTGCTAAATGTAACAGAATAATGCCAGCTCCCATAACCACAATACTTATAATGTTAATCTTTCTTCTTTTTATATCTGCGTATGACATCGCTGCAAGCCATATAATCAAATATAATGTCTTTAACATATGCTCCCCCTGTCTTATTCCTGACACTTTTCACATAATCTGCGGTCACTAACACTGTCTTTACTTACTTTCTGAATATTTCTTTTAAGTTCAGCACAATTACGCGAGCTGTGGTATCTTGTCCCATATAATGTGTAATAAATTGCTGTTGTATCTTTTGTCTGTCCGCAAAGTTCACACGAATAATATTTAGCACCCGAAGCATTTCTTAAAATATCAATACCCGACCTGTCGGCCTCTAATATGTATCTTAACAAATAAGTACATTCCTTATCGGTATGATATACTTCGCCTCCAGCCGTAATGTACACATACTCCTTATCTGACACATTTCCTGCAAAATTATCTTTATCTTCTCCAAGCCACGCATTTATCCTCTTTCTGTCAGTAACTCTTATTGTAGACAGTCCAAATATATCAAAAGGATTTTTAATACTGTATGTAAGCTTTATATCTATAACCGAATTATTATTTAATATCTTAGAACTCATAAACATAATTCCAGCATTACCACCTGTTATGTTATGTTCAGCAGCATAATCAGTTCCTATCTCTTCTATCAGCAGTCGTCTTATTTTCTCTGCCATCATTCCCTTTGGGACATCTACACTATTTTCATAAACATATACATAGCCTGCACATTTTCTTAATGTCACATAAAAGGCATTGTTGATATGAATTCGCACTGCTATAACCTGCATAATAAACATAATTGACATAACAGCATATATAAACAGCGGAATTACAATTGCCCCCTCCACACTTGCCGAAGCATTTAAGTTATGTGCCTTGCTACACTTTATGGTTCTTGATAATATTCTTTTAATTACTGGCGTTATTAAATTCCTGTAGTTATGGAGTATCCGCATAATACTATGCACTCCATTTTCTTTATTCTCTAGGTAAATCTTATCTTTCCTCCCTTCTTAAATATAATCAACCAACTTATTCTGTGTAGAAAGGCACATTTGCTAAATATAGCTGTATGACAGCTTCTGCCTGTATACACTGCCTGTTCCATTCATCTTAAAATATGCCGCTCCGAAAGCTTCATATATGTAATTCTTCATTCTGAATTCACTGTGTCCATACATAATCATTCTTAGTTCCATTAATGCTGCAATGCGGTAATTTCTGTCCGATTTGTTCATAAATGTAATTAACAGCTTTAAATACTCTTTATAACTAATGCCATTACCCCTGCCATTTTCATCAGTTTCATTATTATCTACAGTCTTATTATTCACTACTTCATTATTACTCACTGCCTCATTATTACCTACAGCCTTATTATTACCCACTGTCTTATTATTACCCACTGCCTCATATGACGTAATATTATTTATCAGTGCTTGCAAATTCAGCTTTTCATCTAGTAATGAGCTTAGCTGTAATATCCAGTTATCACTATTCTTAATAAGAGCTATTGTTTCTCCTGCCAGCAATTTCCTTAACTCGACTATAGACTCAGCATATGCCCATATCGAAACAATAATGTACTGCACAAGCCTGACTGCCAGATTACAGCCAGTAACTCCCACCAGTGCCGCCGCCAGCATATAAGCCTCAGACATCTTATCCTGCGCGCTTATAAGATAAGACAGATTAACCCCCTCTCTTATAACAGATAACTGATTAATCACCTTGTATACATTCTCTCTGTCGTTATGTTCACCGCCGATAATATATTCCATTTCATAATCTAATAAAGCACTGCTTCCTGACCTGTCATTATCACCCGATGATGTGTCCGTATAACAACTAAAATGCTTTGCAGCATATTCCGTGCTTAATACATTTTTCTTTAATGTATCTTCATTCCCACTCGCTTCGATACTTGTGTTTATTACATCTGTATTTATCCCAGAAATGTCACGGCTCTTAATGTATTCATCTGCAAGCTCCTGTATTTCTATATATTTGTCTGAAATCCTGCCGTCTGTGACAATCCCATAAATTCCTGACTTCAGGTATTCATACAACTGCTGGACTGCACTTATCGAAGTATTAATCTGTTCCTTCTGGCTATCATCATACTGCACATCACCGTCATCAGACTGCTCTAACATATCAGCCAGCTCCTTCTTTAAGTTCGCATTATCTCCCATAAACTGCTCAGAATATGCCTGCGCCTCACTTAAATTCTCACCACATCTAATATACTTCCGCTCATTATCAGCTTGAATAGACGCCTGTTCTTTATCATTCTGTACATATTCCTGTTCCTCACCACTTAGAATATACTGCTGTTCTTTATCAAACACACTGCTATACATTCCATACTCCATAGCCTTAACAATCTGCTCCTCAACACTATATCCCTCATTATCTGTCATATACGAAAATGTATCAAAAGTACAATCTGATAAGCTTATATCTGATGAATAACTGCTTATATTTTCGTTAATATAACTATACAGTTTATTATTAAGTATGTCCGATTTATTCAATGCAAATATATTAAAATCTTTAAGAAGCTGGTTATTATAACTTGCAAATACTGACTCCTCCGACAACCTACAGCTCTGTTTAACAACTGTATAATACCCTGATTGCAGTGATGACTTAATGCAAGTTGTAATCAGTGAAATCACAACCATTAATACCATTGCTGCCATAACTGTCAATTGTGCTGGCAATGATATATGTAAAATATCATTATTACACATATAACTGCTCATACCGCAGCCAGCAT
>DJDY01000192.1 GCA_002435585.1 Lachnospira sp. UBA5912 | reverse complement strand
CTTACAGGTCCGATTCCTTCAATATCATCAAGAACCGAATTAACCTGCAGCTTGCTTCTTAACGACCTGTGGTATTCTATTGCAAATCTATGTGCCTCGTCCTGAACCCTTGTTATAAGCTTAAAGCCTTCACTATGCCTGTCTATTGGAATTTCTACATTATTATAGTAAAGTCCCCTTGTGTTATGATTGTCGTCCTTAACCATACCGCATACAGGAATATTAATATGAAGCTCATCAAGAACCTCAAGCGCAATGTTCACCTGTCCTCGTCCACCATCCATCATTATAAGGTCTGGATACACAGAAAAACCTCTTGCCTCTTCCTCACCTGCTCGCTCTCTCATTCCTCTTGTAAAACGTCTTGTAAGTACTTCTCTCATACTCTTATAATCATCAGGACCTTTGACCGTCTTAATCTTGAATTTTCTATAGTCATTCTTCTTAGGTCTTCCGTCCTCAAATACAACCATTGAGCCAACTGACTCAACACCACTTGTATTAGATATATCGTAAGCCTCTGCACGTCTTATTGAATCAAGCCCAAGCCAGTCTGCTATCTGCTTCATAGCACCTGTTGTCCTCTTCTCCTCAAGCTTAATCTTCTCTGCATCTTTGGTTAATACCATAAGCGCATTCTTATGGGCAAGTTCAACCATTTTCTCCTTATCGCCCTTCTTTGGCGTGATAATTGTAACCTTCCGCTTCTTCCTGCTTGAAAGCCAGTCGGCGATTGTACCAGCATCCTCAATCTCCTCCTGTGTCATTATCACATTAGGAATATATGGTGTTCCGCCATAATACTGCTTCATAAATTCTGACAAAATGCCGCTTCTGCTGTCATTCGTTGCAACCTTCATATGGAAATGCTCACGTCCAAGAAGCTTGCCCTGTCTTATAAAGAATACCTGTACAACTGCATCTTCTGTGTCCATAGCACACGCAATTACATCTCTGTCTGTTGCATCATCTGCTGTTATCTTCTGCTTCTGTGCAATCTGCTTAACACTGATTAACAAATCCCTGTATTTAGCGGCTTCCTCATATTCCATACGCTCGGAACAATCCTGCATTTTATCCGTCAGTTCATTAATAATCTCGGAATAATTACCATTAAGGAAGCTGATTACTTTATCTATATTTTTCTTATATTCATCTTTGTTCACATAACCCTGACAAGGTGCATTGCACTGTCCGATATGGTAATTAAGGCAGGGTCTGTCCTTGCCTATATCTTTAGGAAGTCTTCTGTTGCACGTTCTTACCTTATAAAGCTTACAGAGCAGTTCAATTGTCTCCTTGACAGCACCTGCTGATGTGTATGGTCCAAAGAATTTGCCGGTTCCGTGCTTCATTGTTCTTGAGAATAACACCCTTGGAAATTCCTCTCCAATGGTAACCTTAATAAAAGGATAACTCTTGTCGTCCTTTAACATCGTGTTATATTTCGGTCTGTGTTCCTTTATAAGATTACATTCAAGCACCAGTGCTTCAAGCTCAGAATCTGTCACGATATACTCAAAATATGCAATATGTGAAACCATCTGGACAACCTTAGCTGAATGATTTTTATTGCTCTGAAAATATTGTCTTACACGATTTTTTAATATCTTAGCCTTACCGACATATATAATTGTGTCGTGTTTATCGTGCATAATATATACTCCCGGCTTATCTGGGAGCTTCTTTAATTCTTCTTCTAGATTAAACATATAAGCCTCTTTAATTCTATATAATAATTCCTGCCACTAATATTACAAAATGGATATACATATGATACCATAATATCACAAATGTATATCCATTTTACCTTTATTATTTTACATTTACTCAGCCTCTGCCAAGCTTCAATGCCTTATGATTAAGCTCTCTGTATTTTTCTGGGACTATCTCATCTATTGCTTTATCCCACACTTCATATGGAATGTCTTCAAAATATCTTGATAATCTTCCCATAAGGACAATGTTTACAGCTTTGGCTGAACCTGCCTCTTCTGCTATTGACAGGAAATCTTTTGCATCGACCTTTGCACCTGCGCTCTCAAGCTTCTCAACAATATCGTCTGGATACTGCATAGCGCCTGTAATTACTGGCATTGGATCAACTTCCTGCGTGTTAGTTATTATCTGTCCGCCAATCTTTAAATATTCAATCCATCTTAACGCTTCGAGCTTCTCAAATGAAAGAATATAATCAGCCTCACCTTTATCAATAACCGGAGAATATACCTTATCTCCAAATCTTACATAAGTAACAACACTTCCGCCCCGCTGGCTCATTCCGTGTACCTCTGACACTTTAACATCATATCCCTGCTGCATAAGAACATACCCCAGCAGTTTACTTGCCAGAAGTGTTCCCTGTCCGCCAACACCAACAATCATAATATTCTTAACTGAATTACTCATACATATTCCTCACTTACTAATCTTATATTGCATTAAACTTACACATCTGCGAACATACCTTACAGCCTATGCAGAGTGTAGGGTCAATATGTGCTTTCCTGCCTTTAACTGCAATTGCCGGACAGCCTATGCTCATACACTGTTTACAACCGACACATTTGCTTTCATCTACGCTTATTGGTGGTTTATGTACTGTTCCCTTAATCATAACGCAAGGTCTGCGGCTTATAATAATAGATGGTTCTTTAGCTGCAAGCTCCTCAGTAACCGTTTCCTCAACTGCTTTAAGGTCATATGGATCTACAACTCTTACCCTGTTAAAGCCTAATG
>DJDY01000166.1:1342-2541 GCA_002435585.1 Lachnospira sp. UBA5912 | reverse complement strand
CTAATAAGTGTAATATGCCTATCCTTATTAGCATTAAGATTTAATAATTATGCAAGAGTTGTCCAGAAAGCAGACGATGCTGTTAAAGACAGTATAGTTAATATTAATATTGCTGCAAAAAATATAAGAGAGATGGCGCTTAGTGATGATAAATCGACATATTCTACGTATATGAATGAGGTCGTTACATATCTGGATAATTCACAGGAACAGCTTGATATTATAAAAAAGGCAGAAGTTATAGACAGTAATACATATAATGAATTTGTACAGGAATTAAATGACTGGGCTAGTGTTGGTTATAGCATTATGAATCAGATAGAGAGTGGTGATCTGGCTGGTGCTAAAAGTAAAATAAATACACAATGTTCACCTGCACTCGAAAAGCTTATGTCAACAGCTGATAAAATGGATAGTTTAACTGATAAGGAAAGCAAGAATGCAGTAGCAATGTGTAACATATTGGCTGTAGTTGCAGAAGTTATTATTATAATATCTATTATTATAGCTGTTATAATAGCTAATAAAGTATCTGAATTTATATCCGGCATGATATCTAAGCCATTAAAGGATATTGAAGGAGTAGCAGAAGAACTATCAAAGGGAAATCTGCATACAGAACTGTCATATCATTCAGATGATGAGTTAGGATATCTGGCTCATAGTCTTAGAAAATCTATAAGAATATTAAGTTCTTATGTAGAGGATATTTCAATGGCAATGAATAGTTTTGCACAGGGCAATTTTGATGTACAGCCACAGGTAGAGTGGAAAGGTGATTTCGAGGAAATACTTGATTCGTTTATGCTTTTTGAACATAGTATGGCAGACATGGTCAAGAATCTACAGAAAGTAGCAGACCAGGTGTCAGATGGCTCAGAGCAGGTAGCACAAAGTTCATCTGAGCTTGCTGAGGGTGCAACTAACCAGGCTGCATCAGTAGAAGAGCTTACAGCTACGCTTTCTAATGTATCTGAAATGGTAGAAAAAAATGCAGACAATGCAAAGAATATAAGTACCAAAGTAGAAGAACTTGGTGCACGGATTTCAGATAACAACGATAATATGAATAAAATGGTTTCATCTATGAATGAAATAAACAGATCATCGCAGGAAATAAGCAAGATTATTGAAACTATTAACAATATTGCATCACAGACCAATCTGCTTGCACTTAATGCATCTATTGAGGCAGCAAG
>DJDY01000166.1:957-1293 GCA_002435585.1 Lachnospira sp. UBA5912 | reverse complement strand
GGAGATGCGGGAAGAGGTTTTGCAGTAGTAGCTAACCAGGTTTCTGCATTAGCTGCACAGAGTGCCGATGCTGCTAAAGAGTCGTCAATGCTTATTGAGACTTCAGTTAATGCCGTTAATAATGGTATGCAGATAGCTAATGACACAGCTAAACAGCTTGAAGACGTTGCAATAAAATCTGATAGTATGGTTAAAGAGGTTAACGATATTGCAGAGGCTCTTTATACACAGAAAGAAAATATTGAACAGATTGATGAAGGTGTGAACCAGATTAATGACGTTGTTCAGACTAATTCAGCAACATCACAGGAATGTGCGGCAGCAAGTCAAGAAATG
>DJDY01000166.1:0-920 GCA_002435585.1 Lachnospira sp. UBA5912 | reverse complement strand
GAAATGAGTGCACAGGCTGAAGAGTTAAGAAAGCTTATTGAAAAACTTAAGATTGCACATTTCAAAAAACAGTAGCAGCAAATAGTATTTTTGTATATAATCAATGTATAGGGAAATACATAGGGGAATTGTATTAGAACATAGATTGATTTAAGGAAATATATTATGGAGCAAGGGGTTAAAAAACATTTTAATTATAAATGGGTAATATTACCATTAGTTGTATTTATTTGTGGAGTGATTATATTATATGCTGTTGTCAGAGAAGTAGATATAATGGATTATGAGCAGGTAAGAACCAAGGCAAGACTTAATGCTGTGACATATGCTGACCGTATGATAAACGATTTGAATTCAGGAATTGGTATAACTAATTCGATTAAACAGATTCTTATAAGTGAGGATGGAACAGTCGATAAATTCAGTGCCATTGCCAGTGATATGATGACAGATTGTGTTCAAAGTATACAGCTTGCACCAGGTGGTGTTGTTACAGATATATACCCAGAAGAAGGTAATGATGCTGGTAAGATAGATCTTGTCAATGATGAAAAACGGGGAACTATTGTAAGATACGGAATAGACAATGACATGGTTGTCATGCAGGGACCTTTTTCACTTAACCAGGGAGGTCTCGGGATTGCTATCCGAAATCCAGTATATCTTTATAATGATGAGGGTGAACGTTATTTCTGGGGACTTACAATAGTTATAATCAAAGTTCCAGAGATTTTCAACAGTTCTATAAGTGCACTTGAAAGTTTTGGTTATAATTATACTCTTTCTAAGACGGAGTCTCCTTTATCATCAGAATATAAAGTTATAGATAGTTCTAAAATAGAATTGGTTAATCCTGTGTCATATACATTTGAACTTGGTGGCTGTATATGGCAGATTGCTGTAGCACCTGTGGATGGGTG
>DJDY01000004.1:2066-2635 GCA_002435585.1 Lachnospira sp. UBA5912 | reverse complement strand
TCAGAGGCAGTGTCAAGATACACGCTATGGGTAATATATACATAGGCGGATATGTTGAAGATGCAGATATATGGGCAGGACAGGATATCGTTATCAAAGACGGCGTTAATGCCGGTGAGACCGGAAGAATTGAAGCTATGGGTAATATATCAGCAAGATTTTTCGAGAATGCACATATTATAAGCCATAGTGATATAAAGTGTGATTATATGCTTAATACAACAGCTTTGGCATATGGCGGAATATATCTTGAGGGCAAGAGAGGTTCTGTAATAGGCGGAGATGTCACAGGGGTAAGAGGCATATCTATTAAAAGCTGTGGAAGCGAGTCTTATTCTAAGACTGTATTAAGAGTTGGCGTAACTAAGGAGATAAGCAGTGAATATGCCAAGGTGCTTATGGTACTTAAGGATATAGATACACAGATAGACAGATTTAATCAGGCTTTACAGAAGCTTGATATATTAAAGAAAGCAGGTTCTGATAAGTTTGATGAAACACTTAACAGAAAGCTGTTACAGTCAAAGATTGTTAAGACAGCAGAGAAAGCCAAGTATGAAGAAAAGAGC
>DJDY01000004.1:408-2021 GCA_002435585.1 Lachnospira sp. UBA5912 | reverse complement strand
GAGAGTCAGACAGGGCAGTTGTAAGGATTGATAAGAATATATATCCGGGAAGCCGTGTATTTATGGGCGATAAGACATATGTTCCTAGTACTGTATTTACACATATTGCCTTAAAGAAGACTTCACAGGGTGTATTGATAAGAAATTACGATTCTATGTAGTTAAATATTAACGATATAAGTTATGTTATTAATATTATATAAGCTATATTATGATGATATTGACTGTAGGATAGTGAGAATATATTTACAGAGGTTAGTTTATGATAGAAGAGGTTGTTTCAATAGAGCTTCCTGTACACGAGAGAATGGTTATTAAGAAGAACAGGCTCATACCGAAAGATTATAATGGTGAGCCTGTTCCAAGAATATCTATTGTTACAGGAATACACGGTGATGAGCTTGACGGACAGTATGTGTGCTATGAGGTCATAAGGCGTGTTAATAATAATCCGGAAAGACTAAAAGGAATTATAGATATATATCCAGATGTAAATCCCCTTGGAATAGATACAGGTTCAAGGGGAATTCCTATGTTTGAGCTTGATATGAACAGGGTATTTCCGGGCGATAATAATGGAGCTGTGGCAGAGAGCGTTGCGGCAGGTATTGTCAACGATATAATTGGAAGTGATTTCTGCCTTGATATCCATTCAAGCAATATATTTGTAAGAGAGATGCCACAGGTAAGACTTAATGAAGACAATGCGGAAAGACTGCTTCCATTTGCAAAGATGTTAAATGCAGATTTTGTATGGATATTTTCATCAATAACAGTACTTGATGCTACACTGGCATACAGCCTTAATCATCTTGGTGTACCTACGCTTGTAGCAGAGATGGGCGTTGGCAACAGAATTAACAGGGAATACAGCCAGCAGCTTATTGACGGAATATTTAACCTTATGAGTAATCTTGGAATATGGGAAATACCAGAAGGCGATAAGAAAATAGCTGTCAGAGAGCCTATTATCTCAACAGAGGGAGAGGTTAATTTCCTGACAGCGAAGGAAAGCGGAATATTTGTTCCATCTATTAATTCGTGTGGTAATATCAATATGGGAGATGCCATAGGCGACATAATAGAGCCAATAGAGGGAAGGATAATCCAGCATATTGAATCTCCAGCAGATGGTATTGTATTTACATTAAGGGAAAATCCAGTTGTATACAAGGGAGCGCTTCTTGCAAGAGTACACGGAGGAAGAGTGTAATGAAAAAAGAAGTTTTATATAGTCTTAAGGGAATATACAGAGAGAATTTTGAGATAGAAGGCTACAGATTTGGACATGGTGAGAAATCAGCCTGTATAGTAGGGGCTATGAGAGGTAATGAGGTACAGCAGTTATACATATGCTCACAGCTTATAAAGGTGTTAAAAGACCTTGAAATGAGAGGTGCGATATCACATAATCACGAGATTTTAGTCATTCCGTCAGCTAACAGATTTTCTATGAATGTTGAAAAGAGGTTCTGGCCTATAGATAATACGGATATTAACAGAATGTTCCCCGGTGATGAATCGGGAGATACTACCAAGCAGATAGCCAATGCAATATTTGAAAGCAGTAAGGGCTACAGCTATGGAATACAGTTTGCAAGCTTTTATATGCC
>DJDY01000004.1:0-307 GCA_002435585.1 Lachnospira sp. UBA5912 | reverse complement strand
GTTGTTATAAGAAAGCCAAAGCCTATGGATACTGCAACGCTTAATTATAGCTGGCAGATGAATGGGACAAATGCTTTTTCAATATATACGAACAGCACAGATATGGTTGATGAAAAATCTGCAAGACAGGCAGTATCATCAGTGTTAAGATTTCTTACAAGAATGGGAATATTAAAATATAACAATCACAGCGGTTACATAGCAAGTGTCATTAACGAGTATGATTTATCAGCCGTTAAGACATATGATGCAGGCTTTTACAAAAGGCTTAAAGAACCGGGCGACCCAGTTGTCCATAATGAGGTCA
>DJDY01000010.1:786-2737 GCA_002435585.1 Lachnospira sp. UBA5912 | reverse complement strand
ATTGTTATGTTGCATTTTGGTATTGCCTGCTTTGCAACTGCGGCTTTTGTTATGTCATATTTTTCTACAAGTGCTGAAGCCTCATCTACATTTGCATTAACATAATCTGCTGAAAGCTTATATTCCTCAAGGAACTTGTCAACCGCAGCCTTATGGTTATTGTAATACTCTGTATTGACAACGATTACACCTGTTACTACTGTGCTTCCGTCCTTTGATGCATTTTCCCATTCCTTAGTAACATCAAGCGCTATTCTTGCTTCCTTGTTATTCATAAGAACTGTTGTTGCAAATGGCTGTGGAAGCATAGCTACAGTTTCTTCCTTAGCTGATGCCATAATAGCCGCAACCTCAGAAGCCTCTGACTTAAATTCAATATTCACATCTTTATCAGGGTCAATTCCGTTAGCATTTAAAAGGTATCTTAATGTGTATTCAGGTGTAGTTCCTTTACCTGTTGTGTATATTGTACGTCCTTTAAGGTCGCTTACATTAGTTACCTCGCCCTTATTATCAAGTATATATAACACGCCGAGTGTATTAATTCCTACAACGGACACCTTGCCATTACTCTTATTATAAAGTGTTGCCGCCGCATTACAAGGCATAGCTGCAATCTGGACATCACCCTTTATAAGGTCTGCTGTAAATGCATCTGCCGCCGCCTCTATCTGAAATGTGTAATTATTGGCTGTTTTATTATTCTCATTATCGCTCATAAGCTTAACCATTCCGATAGCTGTAGGTCCTTTAAGTGCAGCTACTTTTATGTCTTCGCTTACATACTCACTTGTACTTTCCTGTGTTGCATTGTCTGACTTATCACTGCTGTTACTGCCACATGCTGTAAACATTATGCTGACCATTACAAGCATAAGAATAGCGGCTGTCAGTTTCTTCATTCTCTCTCTCATATTGTTTCCTTCCATTCCTTTATAATTATCTGTAATGACATTATTCCGTTAAATGTATTGATATCCGGATAATATATTATAGAAATTCTCATTCCTGCCCTTGGAATATCATCTATGTTATTAATTCCAAACTGCACAGCAGGCACAAGAGTTCCGTCCTCTGTTTCTAACTGGCATCTAAGAACATTTTTATTCTTTCCAATAACCGAGGCTGTCTTTACATATAAGTTCCTATCTGCAAATACCGGCTTTTCATTACCCTTTCCAAATGGTTCAAGCAGCTTTAACTGATTGACCAGACGGATATTGGCATACGATACAGGCATTGGCACATCAATCCACATTTTAGGAATTAAGTCCTCATCTGTAAGTACCGCATTATCATTCAGCATTTTTCTGAATATGTCAATATCAGATATTGCTAATGATAAACCAGCCGCCATTGGATGTCCACCATATTTAGTGAGAACATTTTTACATTTATTAATTTCTTCATACATATTATAGCCTTCGATTGAACGTCCTGAGCCTTTTGCCCCGTCCTCTGCATTGGTAATGACAAATGTAGGCCTGTAATATCTTTCCTTAATTCTGCCTGCTATTATTCCAGCTATGCTCTCGTGGCAGTCCTTTAAATATACAACAAGCACCTTATCCTTAAGCAGTCCTGTATTCTCTACAAGTTCTATTGCCTTCTGTGTTTCCTGCTCTGTCATTGACTTTCTTTCATTGTTAAGGGCTATAAGCTCTTTTGCCATATTATGCGCCTTTTCGTTATCCCTGCAAAGCATAAGTTCAATCGCCTGTCTTGCTGTGTCAAGACGTCCGCTGGCGTTAAGACACGGTCCTATTACAAAGCCTATATGATATGAACTTATATTATTAATATCAAGCTGGCACTCCTCTATAAGCGCCCTGAGTCCTGTATTCGCTGTGTGTGCAATATGCTTAAGACCATATTTAACTACTATTCTGTTCTCATCAATAAGGTCGACTATATCACCTACAGTGGCTATTGCCATAAATTCGATATAATC
>DJDY01000010.1:0-710 GCA_002435585.1 Lachnospira sp. UBA5912 | reverse complement strand
AACAGGCTTATAAGCTTATATGCAACGCCTGCTCCGCACAGCAGCTTAAATGGATAACAACAATCTGCCTGTTTAGGGTTGATAACTGCATCTGCAGGAGGTACAATATATACCTTTTTATCGTCCTTCATTTCAAATGGAACATCGTGGTGGTCGGTTACTATCATTGTAATTCCATTATCCTTTGCATACCTGACCTGATTATATGCGGCTATTCCATTATCACAGGTAACGATTGTATCAATTCCTTCGTTAATTGCATTGTCTATCAAATGTTCATTAATTCCATAACCGTCATTTATCCTATGCGGTACAACATAGTCTACATCTGCTCCTGCCGCCCTTAAACCGCAGAATAATATATAAATGTAACATATTCCGTCAATATCATAATCTCCTATTATCCTTATAGGCTTATGTTCCTCTATTTTCTTAGTAATAATATCAACAAATTTATCAGCATCTTTCATACTATGCGGATTATGTACATCATTAAGATTTCCATTAAGATACATATCTATATCTTTACTGCCGCATATATTCCTGTTTCTTATTATACGGGCAAGCACCTGGTCTATTCCGTATTCAGAGGCTATCTGCTTAAAATCTGCTTTTTTGGCGTAATCCATCCATTTGCTGTTCATGGTTGTCTCCATTCTTGGGGGAATGTTGATGTGGTGTGGTGTGATTGATTGACAGACGGACGCTGA
>DJDY01000123.1 GCA_002435585.1 Lachnospira sp. UBA5912 | reverse complement strand
ATGTGTGTTAAACAGTAATATTTCTACAATTGTGCAACTAGTTCCTTTATAAGCTTAACAGAATTAGCTATAGCCTGCTTTTCAAATGTTGGATAATCCATAGTTGCACTGTCATCAGCCTTATCTGATATAGCTCTTAATATTACAAATGGCACTTTATTAAGATATGCTGCCTGTGCTATGGCTGCACCTTCCATCTCTGTACAATAGCCATTAAAATTAGAAGCTATTCTTTCCTTTACTGCCTTGTCTGATATAAACTGGTCTCCACTGACAATACGTCCAATATGAGTTTCTATCTCAGGAAGCACTTTCTTACATGCTTTATCTGCAAGCTCTATAAGTTTCTTATCCGCCTCAAAAGATAACACATCCATTCTTGGTATCTGTCCAAGAGGGTATCCAAATCCAGTGGCATCCATGTCATGATGAAGAACATCACTTGATATGACTATATCTGCTATATCAATCTCTGCCTTTAAAGAACCAGCAATGCCTGTGTTGATAACATAATCTACGGCAAAATCATCTACTAATATCTGTGTGCATACCGCTGCATTAACCTTACCGATTCCACTACGTACAACTACAACATCCTTACCATTGAGTTTTCCTGACTTGAATGTCATACAAGCCTTGCTTTCTTCACGTTCAACCTGCATAACTTCAACAATCTGGGCTACCTCTTCGTCCATTGCTCCAATAATACCTATCATATATAATACCATCCTTCTTATCTGATTATGACAAAGCCTTTACATATACTACTTTGCATATGTTAACTAAACGACTTATTTCCATAACAGATATATTAACATAGTAAATTATGTCATTCAACTTTTTGTTGCTTTCAATTCATCTTCATTTTGTCACTCATTTCAGCTTGATTTTCTCACACTGTATTTTTATACACCTTATTTTACACACTTTATTTTTATTCCTTATTTTTGCATACTTTATTTTACATGTTTTATTTTTTTACTCTATATTTTTACATACTTTATTTTTATATGCTTTATTCTACTTTGTTTTTATATATTCCTTATTAGTTTGAAAACTCGACACATATTTATGATTATTTTTATGATTATTTTACATGTAATAATTCACTAATCAGCCATATATGTGTTATACTTTAAAAATGTGGCAGGAACTCTCATATGCATTGCCTTCACGAGATGAAAACCACACGTTATATACGATGATATAAGGACTAAAGCTCAAAAAGCCGTTCGTGTTTACACGTAAAACTTTGGACTTTTAACCCTGCCTTACACCGAAAACGAAATAATAAGACGCAGAATACAGTTTTTTATGAAAGTCAGAGGTGTTAGAGGTTTGTATCCATGCGCACCTGGTACAAGCCATTCTAAAGAAATACATGTGCGCAGAAAGAGGAATAATATGAAATATACAACAAAGGGCGTATGCTCACGTTCTATTGAATTCGATGTAGTGGATAATAAAGTTACTGGTGTTAAGTTCGAGGGTGGATGCTCTGGTAATACACAGGGTGTTGCAGCACTTGTAGAAGGTATGGATGTCAACGAAGCTATTAAGCGTATGAAGGGCATTAAGTGTGGCTTCAAGCCAACATCATGTCCAGACCAGCTTGCTATAGCACTAGAGCAGTATCTTGCCAAGGCTAACTAGAATCATAAAGAAACGGAGCGTTGAATGGGATCAGTAAGCAGGTTTAAAAGAATCTACATAGAGATTACAAGTACATGTAACCTTAAGTGTTCTTTCTGTCAGGAGACAAAACGTCCACCTCACTTCATGTCCATTGAAGAATTCGGACATATACTTGAAGAAATCAGACCTTATACGAATTATATATATCTGCATGTAAAAGGTGAACCCATGCTTCATCCTGAACTGGAAACCATTCTTTTAATGTGCAGGGCTTCGGGACTTACAGTTAATCTGACAACTAATGCAACTCTGCTTTATAAAAAGCTTGATACACTTATAAAATATCCTGTACATCAGATAAACGTATCTATGCACAGTGCCGATGATAACGACTGCATAGATATGGATAATTATATAAACGAACTTTTCTATTCATGTGATGAAATATTAGAACACACCGATACTGAAATATCACTAAGATTATGGAATACCAAAAATGAACCCACACTTTTCAATGAAAGAAACTGCACTATCAAGAGACATCTCTATGTCAATGTGCAAAGTCCTTTTGAGTGGCCGGAACTTGACAGCAGCTATTGTAATGAGCGTGGGTTCTGTCAGGGACTGCGTACCCATATAGCAATACTAAGCGATGGCACTGTAACACCCTGCTGCCTTGATGGCAATGGTGTTATGAAGCTTGGTAATATATTTGATGCATCCTTAAAGGATATACTTGACTGTGAAAGAAGTGTTGCATTTATCAAAGGTTTTCATAATAAATATGCTGTAGAGCCTCTGTGCCAGCATTGCAGCTTTAAAGAAAGATTTGCACATAAAATGTGATAATAAAGCAGGTCTGTATCTACACTCTGCATACAGACCCGCTATGCGTAAAAAGAATGCGCAGAAATGAGGAAGGATTATAATGAAAAAAATAGTACTTACCGGTGGCGGAACCGCCGGACATGTAACACCTAATATAGCGTTGCTTCCAAGTCTTAAAGAGGCTGGTTACGAGGTATTCTATATTGGTTCATACAACGGAATTGAAAAAACTCTTATAGAGGATCTTGATATTCCTTACTATGGAATATCTTCTGGAAAACTAAGAAGATATAGAAGTTTTAAGAATCTTACTGACCCTTTCAGGGTTATTAAAGGATATTTCCAGGCAAGAAAGCTTATGCGCCGTATAAAGCCTGATGTCGTATTTTCAAAGGGTGGCTTCGTCTCTGTTCCTGTAGTACTTGCAGCCGGACACAAGCACATCCCCGTTATCATACATGAATCTGATATGACACCAGGTCTTGCAAACAAGATTGCCATGAGAAAAGCAACCTGCATATGCTGCAATTTTCCTGAAACCATCCAATATCTGCCTAAAGATAAAGCCGTACTTACTGGCTCACCTATAAGGCAGGAACTTCTTCTTGGTAACAAGCTTGCCGGTCTTGAATTATGCAACTTTACTACAGATAAGCCTATAATTATGGTTGTTGGTGGAAGTACAGGTGCTGTGCATGTCAACGAAGCCGTAAGAAAGATTCTTCCTGAACTTTTAAAGAACTTCCAGGTTGTACATCTATGTGGAAAAGGAAAAACTGACCCATCTCTTAACAATCTTAAGGGATATATCCAGTTTGAATACATCAGTGAACAGATGCGTGACCTTTTTGCCATAAGCGATATAGTCATATCAAGAGCTGGTGCCAACTCTATATGTGAGCTGCTTGCCTTAAAGAAGCCTAATCTTTTAATACCACTTTCTGCGAATGCAAGCCGTGGTGACCAGATTCTTAACGCAAAGTCTTTTAAGGAACACGGATATTCGAGTGTTATATATGAAGAAGACCTTACTCCTGATAATCTGCTTAACGCTGTTAATGAACTATATGCAAACAGACACACATACATAAACAACATGGCAAAGAGCAAGGAAAGCAATGCAATTCCTGTTATCATGGAACTTATAGAGAACACTGCCAGCAAATAGTTAATCACATTTATTATTTATATATATCAAGCGCCTGCTAAACCGTATATTAATAGAGTAACCGGCAACCGGTATTCTGTTATTCATATATATTCTGACTCTCGTTATAACGTAATCTATTAAGCAGGCGCTGATTTTCTGTTCTGTAAAATATTTCACAAAATTTTTTATAAATGCTATTCTATAAATATTATTCCGCGAACAGCATTCTGTAAATATGATCCTATAAATATCATATGCGAACAGCATTCTGTAAATATTATTCTTTAAAATATGCATCAGGATTGACAGGTTCACCATATTGAGTGAGCTTAAAATATACTCCGGGACCTTCTTCCTTATAATATGCACTTGGGCTTGCCACTGTACCTATAAGCTGTCCGGCCGTTACTTTATCACCTTTTTTTAAGTTGACATTTTCTATCATACCCGTTGTCGTCTCATATCCGTTTCCTATTGAAACCGTCACAGTCGTACCCGTTTCAGATAATTCTGCAACATCTGTCACTACGCCGGAAGCTGCCGCTGCAACATTTGTTCCTACTTCCGAACTAATGACAATTCCCGGACTGCATTTGTACATGCCAAGGCTCTTAAAAAGCACAGTTTCATCCATACTATAATCAAGTGTAATATGTCCTGCTACCGGCCATGCTAATCTGTTGCTCTCATCGAATGTATAGCTCTTCATAGCCTCTGCCATAACCTCTTCTGATGATAATGTTGGTGGAACAGTTGGCTCCTCTTCTGATGTGTTATCTGACTTATGTGACATTCCTGCATTATCTATATTTTTATCTGAATTATCTATATCTGTATTTTTATTATCTATGGCCATTCTTCCCCTTGCATTGGCCTCTCTTAGTATATCTTGTGTACCTAATTCATCTATATCATCTGTCACATCTTCCGTTTTTATTGCAACATTTTCTTCTGTCTCATTCAGATTAACAATATTATTGTCATTTTTCCTGTTGGCATTAACACTTTTTATTACTGAGACAACACCAATAATAAGCGCTGCAATTATACCTAGTGAAATAACCGTGGATACAATCTTTACTGTATTCCTCTTTTTCTTATCCATATTAACCTCCATTCTATGCATAAGATATGCGCATTATAATAAACAAGCCGCTCATTACGTATTTATATGCACTTACTTATTGCTTGTGATGTTAATATGTTTTCCACTTATCAGCGTAGTTATTCATATATGTTGCGAAATTTTAAAGATATTACTGTTTAGTGATGTCAA
>DJDY01000201.1 GCA_002435585.1 Lachnospira sp. UBA5912 | reverse complement strand
TGTATCTTATATCGTCCGTTCGTCAACTTACGTTGACTTAACTAAACAGTAATATTATGAACATTATAGTAGGATAAAATTAGTGCTAAATTGAACTTATAAGTGACATTTTAGCATTGATATGTTAAAATGATATAAATATATGGATTTTAAATAAAACTATGCAATAGATATGAAGTTAAAAGATATTTTGACAGCTACATTATAAATATTTAAAATATAAGTATCAACAGTAAGCAATACCTGTAAGCAAATGGTATTAATAATTGTACACAATGTACAGATATGTGGCATATCATATATAGGAGTGTATAGGAATGGAGGATATATTATGAGAATAGGTATCAGGGCACATGATGTTGCATATGCACCACTTAATGAGCTTATCCCAAACATACATAAACAGGGATTTCATTGTATGCATATAGCTTTAACAAAGTCTATAAAGGAATTCAAGCCGGGGGTTGAAACAATGACACCTGGACTAGCTATGTACATCAAGGAATTATGTGCAGAGAATAAAGTAGATGTGGCAGTTCTAGGATGTTACCTTAACTTATGTAATCCTAATCCAGAAAAGCATAAGGAAATAGTTGAAAAGTACAAGGCACATATAAGATTTGCAAGTATACTTGGATGTGGAGTAGTCGGAACAGAAACAGGTGCTGTCAACGAAGAGTATAAGTATGAACCAGCTAACCATTCAGATGAGGCACTTCAGTGTTTTATAGATAACTTAAGACCTATAGTTAAGTATGCAGAACAGTTTGGTGTCATAGTAGCTATAGAGCCAGTATGGAAGCATATTGTCAATACAGTTGAGAGAGCAAGAAAGGTATTAGACGCTATCGATTCGCCTAATCTCCAGATAATATTTGACCCTGTTAATCTTCTTTATGTTGGAAATATAGATAAGCAGGATGAGATTATTGAGAAAGCATTTGACCTGTTATTAAAGGATATAGCAGTTGTCCACTGCAAGGATTATGTAGTTGAGGGTGATGAGCTTAAGTCAATAGCAGCAGGAACAGGAGGACTTAATTATCCACTTTTACTTAAGAAGATTAAGGAATATAAGCCATATGTACACTGCACACTTGAGAACACTGTACCGGAAAATGCAGTAGCTACAAGAGAGTTTATGGAAAAATTATACGCAGAGGTATAATATATATTGTTTTGATTCATGCATTATGATTAAAGTTTCAAAAGGTATTATAAATGAAAAGCAAAATATCTTCTGAGCATTATATCTATTATGAATCAACAAAAGATTTACAAAGAAAAATATAATAAAAGAAGATAATATAAACAAAATATATAAATATAAAAAAGCAGTCATATACAGGCTGTGCACCCGAATTATAGATATACGAGGGGAGAGATTAGATGCCAGAGAGCAGTATAGAATTAGCAGGAAACAAGAATATTAAGACAAGCAAGGTGGAAAAATCGGTAGATACTCCGGCAGATTTTACAAGTCCTGAAGAGCTTTATGCAGACCTTATTGAGAAAGTAAAACTTTATCATCCATCATCTGACCTTTCAGATATAGAGCGTGCATACAAGGTTGCAAAACAGGCACATGAAGGACAGTTTAGAAAATCAGGTGAACCATATATCATTCATCCTTTGTGTGTTGCTATTATATTGGCGGAGCTTGAGCTTGACAAAGAATCTATCATAGCAGGTCTGCTTCACGATGTTGTTGAAGATACAGCCATGACAAGTGAAGATGTAGCAAGGGAGTTTGGCGATGAAGTAGCACTTCTTGTAGATGGTGTTACAAAGCTTACACAGCTTAATTATCAGCATGATAAGATAGAAGTACAGGCTGAGAATTTAAGGAAAATGTTCCTTGCTATGGCAAAAGATATAAGAGTTATCCTTATAAAACTTGCCGACAGACTTCACAATATGCGTACAATGCAGTATCAGTCACCAGCTAAGCAGGTTGAGAAGTCAAGGGAAACTATGGATATATATGCTCCTATTGCTCACAGACTTGGTATATCTAAGATAAAAGTAGAGCTTGATGATCTTTCCATGAAATATCTTATGCCCGATACTTATAACGACCTTGTAAAGCAGGTTGATATTAACAGACCGGGAAGAGAAGCATTTATAAAGAGTATCATCAAAGAAGTAGGAATGCATATAAGCAATGCCGGTATAGAAGCTGAGATAGACGGCAGAGTCAAGCATTTCTTCTCAATATACAGAAAAATGGTTAACCAGAATAAGACACTTGACCAGATATATGATATATTTGCAGTCCGTATCAAGGTAGATACTGTAAAGGACTGTTATGCGGCACTTGGTGTCATACATGAAATGTACAAGCCTATACCTGGCAGATTCAAGGATTATATAGCTATGCCTAAGCCTAATATGTACCAGTCACTTCATACAACGCTTATTGCATCTAATGGACAACCTTTCGAAGTTCAGATAAGGACATACGAGATGCATAGAATAGCTGAGTATGGTATTGCAGCCCATTGGAAGTATAAGGAAGGCAAAACAGGAGAGTCCAATAAGAATGAAGAGGCTAAGCTTAGCTGGTTAAGACAGATACTTGAGTGGCAGAGAGATATGTCAGATAATAAAGAGTTCTTATCATCTATCAAGAACGACCTTAACCTTTTCTCGGATTCAGTATACTGTTTTACACCTACGGGAGATGTTAAGACACTTCCAGCCGGCTCTAATCCTATTGATTTTGCTTACAGTATTCATAGTGCTGTAGGTAACAAGATGGTTGGTGCAAGAGTTAACGGAAAGCTTGTAAATATTGATTATGAGATAAAAAATGGTGACAGAATAGAGATTATTACTTCACAGAATTCCAAGGGACCAAGCCGTGACTGGTTATCTATGGTTAAGTCAACCCAGGCACGTAATAAGATAAACCAGTGGTTTAAGCAGGAACTTAAGGAAGATAACATAATAAAGGGTAAGGAGCTTATATCTAATTATTGCAAGAGTAAAGGTATAGTCCTTTCAGAGATAAACAAGCCTGAATTCGTTGAGAAAGCATTAAGGAAGTATGGTTATAAAGACTGGGATTCAATCATGGCAGCTGTTGGTCATGGTGCTTTAAAAGAAGGTCAGATAGTTAACAAGCTAAATGAAGAATATCAGAAGACCAAGAAGGCTGAGATTACAGACAAACAGGCACTTGAACAGATAGTAGCAAGTGAGAGTAAGGAAAAGGAGAAAGATAATAAAAAAGGCAAAGGTGGAATTGTAGTAAAAGGAATCCATGATGTTGCTGTAAGATTCTCCAAGTGTTGTAATCCTGTTCCTGGTGATGAGATAGTAGGCTTTGTTACAAGAGGAAGAGGTATATCAATCCATAGAACAGATTGCATCAACATACTTAACTTCCCAGCCAGTGAGCGTGCAAGGCTTATTGAAGCAGAATGGGAACAGACAGAGAATAAGGATGAGAAGTATAGCGCAGAGATAAACATATTTGCAGGTAACCGCAAAGGCCTTATTGTTGATATATCAAGATTGTTTACAGAAGCCAATATCGATGTAAGATTCATGAACAGCCGTGTTAATAAGAAGAATATCGCAACTATTAACCTGGGATTTGTCGTATCAGGTAAAGAAGAACTTAACAGACTTATTGATAAGCTAAGAAAGATAGATGGTGTGACAGATATTGAGAGAGCTACAGGCTGATGTGCTGGTGGTTCAGAGTTATCAGATTATCAGATAGCCAGCACATAAGAAAAGAGAGCGGCTGCGTGAAGCAGACAGTTACTTTAAAATAAAATGATGTTGGGGTCAAAAGCCCCCAACTATGATACTTACGAATTGTTCCGTGCTACGCACTCCCACAATTCTACCCAATATTCGCATATCGTGGGACTATTATCCCACTTTTATGCTCATATTGGGGCGGGTCACAAAGTCATACACACACCTATGAGCAAGCTCATGTGGGTGTAGACCTTTTGACCCTGGTATCATAAAATATAATTCAGCCGTTATTGGGATATTTTCTTGATAACGGCTTTTTTAAGGATATAAATCAGGAGGGATATATGTACAGGATTGATTCAAGAATATTAGGAATGGTGGGCACAAACTGCTACCTTTTATGTAACGAAGATACTAAAGAGTGTGTACTTATCGATCCGGCAGACCGTGCAGATGAGATAAGTAAGATGATAGACGAGTCAGGCTGTGAGCTTAAGGGAATATTATTAACACACGGGCATTTTGACCATATTATGGCAGCAGATGATATAAGAGAAAAATATGGTGTGAATGTATACGCATCATGTGATGAGAAAAATACACTTGAACAGCCACACATTAATCTTGGTGAGTCATATGGAATGAACCTGTCAGTAAAGGCGGACGTATGGCACAATGACGGTGACGTGTTAAAGCTTGCAGGCTTTGATATAGAGGCACTTCATACACCGGGACATACAGAGGGTGGAACATGCTATTATATAAAAGATATCGGAGTACTGTTTTCGGGTGATACATTATTCTGCGGTTCAGTTGGAAGAACAGACTTTCCGGGTGGCAGCATGAGCGCAATAGTACGCTCCATAAAGGATAAGATAATGGTGCTTCCAGATGATACCAAAGTATATCCGGGACATGGTGAAGGTACGAGTGTGGGATATGAGAGAGTGAATAATCCGTTTTTGGTGTAGTTTTTTGTGTTTATAGATAATTGAGAGGAATAATAATGATATATATTAAAATAGATGACAATACATTTTATGATGATGCCATAGTTCTTGTGCGTTCATTCTACCCAAGAACAGAGGTTACGGCGTATAAAGGTGACTATAGTAATCATAATGGAATGTGTAATAGCGATAATAATGAGCGCATTGATAACAATAGTAGCTGTATTAATGATAATGGCAAATGTAGTAATAACAATAGTAAAAATAATATGACTACTTGTAACAATATAGGCGAGGATGACATGATAATTGACATAAAAGTCCCAGATGTCACAGGTCTTAACAAGAGCCAGATGCACGATAAGTTCAAGTCATACCTTTATGATTATCTTAGCGAAAAGACGGGAAAAACACTTCCATGGGGATATCTTACTGGTGTACGTCCAAGTAAAATAGCGTATGTAATGCTTGAAGATGGTGAGAGTGAAGATACGATAAAGAAGCATTTTATGGATAAGCATAAAGCAAGTGAGGAAAAAGCAGAACTTGCACTTAAAGTTGCAAAGAAAGAAATGGATATACTTAACCGTATAGATTATAAGAATGGATACAGTCTGTACATAGGTATACCATTCTGTCCAAGTATATGTCTGTACTGCTCATTTTCTTCATATGCACTTGGAGCTTATAAGGATTATGTAGATAGATATCTTGATGCACTGATAAAAGAGATGGAGTTTGTGTCAGAGTCGATGAAGGGAAGAAGACTTGATACAGTATACTTTGGTGGAGGCACACCTACAACACTCAGTGCGGCGCAGCTTGACAGACTTATAACAGAGCTTAAGAGACTGTTTGATATAGATGGCTGCCACGAGTTCACAGTTGAAGCGGGCAGACCTGACAGCATAACACTTGATAAGCTTCAGGTGTTAAAGAAGCACAATGTAGGAAGAATATCAATTAATCCACAGACGATGAACCAGAAGACACTTGACCTTATTGGAAGAAAGCACACAGTTGAGCAGATTAAAAATGTATACAATATGGCAAGAGAAGAGGGCTTTGAAAATATAAATATGGATATAATACTTGGTCTTGTCGGCGAGGATGTTGATGAAGTCAAGCATACACTAAGCGAAATAGAGGCTATGAAGCCAGAAAGTCTTACAGTACATTCACTTGCAATAAAGAGGGCAGCAGCACTTAACATATGGAGAGATAAGTACAAGCAGCTTTCAACCAAGAATACAGATGAGATAATAAGGATGACCGAAGAAACTGCCAGAAATCTTGATATGCAGCCTTACTATATGTATCGTCAGAAGAATATGGCTGGTAACTTTGAAAATGTAGGATATGCCAGGGAAGGCAAGGAGTGCATATACAACATACTTATAATGGAGGAAAAACAGACAATAATTGCCTGTGGTGCCGGTGCAAGCTCCAAGGTCGTATTTCACAATGAAAGTGATGACAATCATTCAGTAAGAATTGAGAGAATTGAAAATGTTAAGGATGTAAGAAACTACATTGACAGAATTGATGAGATGATTGAGAGGAAGAGGGAGTTTTTTAGGGAGAATCAGTTCTAGAAAAAAATATACCCACCAGTGTCCTATGTACTAATATACATAGTTTACTGGTGGGTATTGTGCAAAATATGTACAGGATAGGTGATAGAAGATAGGAGAGAAGTATGCCATTAGAAAAAGGTGGAAGAGCAGATAAACAGGGGAATAGTTATGAGATTAACTGTGTGATATATGAGCTGCTTAAGGTGCTTGATGAGGTGAATTACAGTGTTGTGATAGAGGCACTTGGGGAAGATGAAGAGGGTACAGACATACTTGTAACAGATATGTCCGGATGTAGGGAACATCAGCAGTGCAAGTCAAGAAATGCAAGTAAAGAAAGCTGGAATATGTCAGACCTTAAGGCAAGAGGTATATTAGAAGCATGGAGAAAACAGCTTAACAGAGATAATGAGAGAAGAGTTGCGCTTGTAAGTCCATTGGCATGTACATTTTTATATGATATGCAGAAAAGAGCTTTCAATACAAGTGGCAGTGCAAAGGATTTTTATAAGATACAGATAGCAAAAAGCAGCACAGAATTCAACAAATTTTATAAAAGAAGCTGACGAATGTATATAGGCTATAGAGGCTGATAAACATATAATCATATCGGGAAGTGCCGGCTGTGGTAAGAGTGGCTGTGCAGAGGCAGTTCTTAAATACTGTGAACAAAAGGGAATTGTACATATTGCGATAAAGCTTGATGTAAGAATTCCTAATAAAAGCTGTGAAAAATGGGGTCAGGAACTGGGATTTCAGAATTCTATAGTTGATGCAATCCATAATGTATCACAGAATGAAAAAGCAGTTATTATACTTGACCAGTTAGATGCACTCCGATGGACACAGGCTAATTCAGCAGAAGCTATAACAGTGTGTATGGAATTAATCAGACAGGTGAAATTCTTTAACGAAATACGTGATAAAAAAATAATAATAGTATTTGTATGCAGAAGCTATGACCTTGAAAATGATAACAACATAAAGGGATTATTCAGAAAGCAGAGTAATTCAGGTGCAGAAGCCTCACAGGATGATGAATGGAAAGTAATAAAGGTAGATTGTTTTAAAGAAGATACTGTAAAGAAAGTTGTTGGCAGTGAATATAATAAAATGTCTGCCAGGCTGAAAAATCTATTGAAAATACCTAGTAATCTGTATATATGGCAGCATCTGGATAAGGAGAGTTCATATGATGGCTGTCTGACAACAAGCCACCTTATAGATAAATGGTTTGAACAGATATGTATGAAGAGCAGATTATATGGTATAGCTGAGCAATCCGTTTCTGAGGTGAAAACAGATATTGTAAACAGACTTGATAAAATGGGACGTTTATATGTGCCAAAACAAATACTTAAAATAGATGTATCAACACTTGATTATCTTATATCGTCAGAACTTATAGTTGTGCAGGGGAATAAAGTCGGTTTCGTACATCAGTCGATACTTGATTACTTTTTATCACAGAATATGCTGGAAAAATATTATGAAGGGGAATCAATAGAGGAGATTATTGGAGATAAAAGCAGGCAGACTCCGACTAAAAGATATCAGGTGCAGATGTTTTTGCAGAATATTTTAGAGTTTGACAGTGCAGAATTTATTGATGTAGGCGGAAATATGCTTGCTTCGGATAACATAAGATATTATATAAAGTATCTTTTTTATGAAATATTAGGACAGATAAATAATCCAGATGATAATATAACAACATTTGTTATTGATAACTGCGACAGCAAAGAGTATGGAAGTTACCTTATCAGAAATACAATATATGGCAGGAAAGACTATATAGATATATTACTTACAAATGGAATTATGAAGGAATGGTATAATATTCCTGATAAAAAAGAGATTGTTTTTAATCTGCTAATCAGTATGAGTCCCGACCTTACAGAGGAGGCAGTCGGGTTTATCAGAAAGCACGCATTTGTAAGTAAAGAAATTGATGCGATGTTTATGAGGTGCTTCCATTATGATATAACGCAGGAAAGTGATGCTGTGTTTGAGCTTAGAATGATGTTTTATAAGCATTATCCACAATTTGCAAAAGATGTCTATATAGATATAAAAAATATGATGACCCGATTTGAGAAAAGAACGGTAAGACTTATAGCTTTCTGGTTAAAGAGAAAGATAAATTTTCATGGAAGGACAGTGTATCGTTATGAGAAAGATTTGATAAGTCCAGAGAATGAATATGTTGTAAAAAATGCAGAATATATTATTGATGAGCTTATTATACACTTTTCTAAGGAGAAAGGCAGATATATCAAATATGGTAACTGGTCATATAATCATGCATATATGGGAAATATTGAGAGAGTAAGTGTGGAGCTTGTGAAAAAGGCAGCAGTTGCACTTGCTTTTAATGATAATATATTTGACTATACGAGCGGCGCAGATAATGAGCTGGAACTTGTTAAAAAAGTGCTGCTAAAACATACATCAGAATGTAGTGATGAAACATTTGCCAGACTAGAAAGTACAATATATTATTATGTGTCACCAGATGCCCTGAAAATGTTTAAAAACAGAATAGAATACAATCAGGATAAAGAAATATGCCCTGTTTACTGGAGCTACTGGGGTGACCTGCAATATGAGCTATTACCTTGTCTGCCAGAAGAAAGAATAAGTAAAAAGAGCAGAGAATTAATACAAGTTCTTTGCAGACGGTTTGATACAGTAAAAACCTGTTATGTAAATGATAATGACCATTCAGGCTGGGTAAAATCTCCTGTAGCAGGTAAGAAAATAGGTGCAAAACAATGGATAAGAATAATAACTAACGAGAAATTAAAAAACAGACATCACTCTAAATGGATAGCTGTTAAAGGTGGTTTTATAGAAAGTTCGTATGACAAATTCATTCAGGACTTTGAACTGGAAGTAAAGCAAAATCCTGTAGAAATGATAGAGCTTGTATTAAGTCATAAAGACGACATTCCACAGGCGTTTGTGGATGCATTATTTATGGGTGTAAATATGTCAGAGCAGCTTTCGGATGTAGACAGCAGTATTGTTGAAAGAATGTTGCTGGAATATCCGTGCAATATGGAAAGCCAGAGAGCTTCATATTTCTGTGGAATAATTGAGACATTAAGCAGTGTAAGATGGTCAGAAGAAGTCCTTCGTGAACTAAAAAATATTGCAGTAAATCATCACAATCCTGACAATGATAAGCCTTGTGTTACAAGTCAGGATGATAAGGAGATGAAAAGCTGCCATATGCTTCAGAGTAATGCGCTTAACTGTGTCAGAGGAAGAGCGGTAAGAACTATAGGAAAACTTCTTGAAGAAAATAAATCATTATACAAAGAATTTGCAGATATTATTGATAAAGCAGTAAGGGATGATAATGCCGCAGTGCGTTATGCTGTATTGTATGCTTTATGGCCAGCATATAATATTAACAGACAGTGGGCAGAAGAAAGAATATTATATATATTTGAAAGGGATATCCGAACATTAAGCTTCTATGGAACAAAGAATGTATTATTTTATCTTTATCCTAAATACAAGAAAAGAGTTATTGATATAATAGGTAAGGCTTATGAGTGGGATGATAAAAATCTGGCTGATGTAGCAGGTTATATTGTATGTGAATTCTATATAAGATATGGTGAATTCGCAGATATTATGAGTACATCGACAGGTAAAAATGAGGAACAGGTAAAAGCTATACTGGATATGGCGATAATGTATCTTGAAGTTGATAAATACAGAGAAGCTGCCAAGAAGATTATACTTGATTATAGGAATACGGATATAGATGTTGAATTTCCACTATCAAAAATGTTCTATGACAAGTATATAGATGCAAAACGTGACAGACAATTCCTGAATGAATTAATAAAGAGTAATCTTAGCAGAAGAATTGTCGATTCATTTATGCACTTCCTGATAGAAAGCGCCGTATCGGTTGTGGATTACTCAGACATAATAATAGAATTATGTGAAAATGTTCTATCTATGGATAATGATGAACTGCAAAAACAGTGGGGCTTAACAACTTCAATCTCCGAGCTTATCATAACACTATACGATGAAACCTCTAACTCCAGCATAACATCCTGCAAAAAGACAGCCCAGAAATGTATGAACCTGTGGGATGTAATGTTTGAAAGACAAATCGGGTCAGTGAGAAGGATTAGTGAGGAGATGATGGAGAGGTGAGGATGATAAAATATCTGTATCAATATGAATATAAAACTTTATAAGTCATAAGCGGAGGCGGTAGATAATTATTTTATCTGCCGCCTTTCTTAATGTGGATTATTCTTATAAGCGATTTTTAAACTGCTCTCTCTTTTCAATATCAATTTTTAATATATCCATAGCCTTATCTACAGATACGTGAAGGCTGTCCATTATATTTTTGATTGCGTTCAAGGTTGCCTCGTCACGGCCTTCCGTGAGTGCCTCCTTACGAGCTTCTTCACGAGCTTCTTCACGAGCCTCCTCACGCAACACATCCATAACACCTTCTTCATCATATTCAAATATACTCACGTCAATCACCTCATTTCTATGCTTTATAAAGAAGTCCGACAGTATATCCTCTTTAATACATTCATCAACTGATTCGATAACGGATGTTCGCACATTCAAGCCAAGTATATCCATCTTATGACGTACTTTATTGACAAATGTCATATAGTCCCTAAGTGACTGGCAGCGGTTCAGAATGTTATCTGTAAATAATCCATTTACATTGCTGACATTTTTATGATTATTGCTGTGAGAGCTGTCATCATTGTGAGAGTCACTGCCAGTAGCAGAGTCAGCTTCTTCATCTGGATTAAGATTGATTACGGTAACAATTAATTCAAGTTCTGGATTGTCTGTAGGGTGTTCAAACATATCCGACAACTTAAGAATTTTAACACGTTCCTTCATCTTTTCCCTGCCATTATAGAAAGTAATAAAATGCGGTGTAGGAATCTTAATCATACTTCTTCTGTGCAGCATACTATTGGGAAACATATCCCTATAGACTTCAGAACCGTAATGAAAAAATCTTAACGGCATATTGAAGTTGATAGATGACTGCTGCTCAAACATATATAACTCATAACTGAATACAAATGAAACATCATTTTTATACTTCATATATACGCCGCCTTTCAGCGTGGTTATTGTAAGATTATCAATATCAGTATGAGATGAGTTATTCAGCGCATTATATAAATCCAGCAAGTTGTTCTTATCAGAATATAACAGGCAGAACACATTGTCACTGTATCGCTTGGTTGTAGTAGAGGAGCTACTATCTTTTTTAATTGTTTTATTATTATCAGCGCTTTTGTTGTAATAATTATTATCTTTGTCATTATGTTTCATAAGCAAAATCTCCTTTTGTATTAAGTAAATCTGACAACAGGCAGGTCTGCTATGAAAACAATAAATAACATGTATATATTGTAACATCTAGTTTGGCATATAACAAGTGAGTTGAGAGTATATCATTTTCAGAAATTTTTTGAAATATTCTTAAACATATTTACTGCCAATTATAACAAGTGTGTTAAAACGATATCTGTTATGTACGGGCAAAGTAAAGCTCACGATAAGATAAAGTCTTTTGGCATAATAATAATATAGATAGTAAATTATGCTACAAAATATTAACACATGATATAACCAATATAGTAGCTGCCTGATTGTATATATGGGTATTGGTCTGATACTGAATTCAGTGTGAAATATTAGAAATACATAATATGTTACATGTGAATGATAAGAATGTTTATAAATATAATTCTCGTGTAACAAGTATATGTATTCAAGACTTAATTAAGTATATTGATACTATATATTAAAAATGTTGTAATGTCAATAGTAACTTGACAATTATATTTCGTGTGCGTATAATTTTCTAGATATATTTATTAATATATGATAAAGTGTTAATGAATATTTTATTTTATTTAACATCATATATGAGTATGCTTTGTATTATTATCATAACGTTATTATATATGATTATTAAATAAAAGGGGTACAGGGGATACTTCATCATACACATCATTAATGAGAGTTTAATCTATAATACGGAGGAGTAAATGAAAGTAGTACTTTTAGCAGGTGGTTTTGGAACAAGAATAAGTGAAGAAAGCCAATTTAAGCCAAAGCCAATGATTGAGATAGGTGGTAAGCCTATTCTATGGCATATTATGAAGGAATATTCATATTATGGCTTTGATGAATTTATCAT